>CAYRIG010000031.1:0-10067 GCA_964424315.1 uncultured Dehalococcoidia bacterium
AGCTTTCACTTGATTCATTAAAGGGGAATCTTTTGTTAACTCCGCTAATTGGGCTAAAGAAGACATTACACAGGTGATTGAATGTGCATGTGTGCCAAATCTTTCTACATCAAATGAGCCTTGTTCGTCAAAAACTTCTTCCAATAATTTTTCTTTGAGTACCAATGCTAATGCTAATGCGTTAGTAGATTTGGTCACTTTATAATATTTTACTAATGGTCCTATAGTTCTTGCCAAACCACTAATAAAGACTTTTGACTTTTCACATTTTATCCCGTATGAATTTTCTATTCCCTCATAATCCCAGTCGGTTATTGGATTCCAGTGGGCTGTGATATCTTTTATACTTTTTTCTGCTACTTCTATAGCCTGCTCTGAATTTCTATATTTTATTAATGAATAAAGAGCATGAAACCCTTCTCTGATGTGGTGGGGGTTAAATACATTCGGTGATTTAGTTCGGGTACTAGTAATAAAAGGACCTCTATCCATGGGAAATGCAAGGGCTCCGCTATAAGAAAAAAAAGCAGCTTTAGTGTGATTATGTACAGCTTCTTCACTTATATTGATATTGGTTGAATCTTCTACATTCAGAAGTGCATTTAAATGCCTTCCCGGCATATGGCTCTCTAAACTTATTCCCAAAAATGCGCTTGGTTTAATAATCACTCGAAAGTAGGGAATATTATCATCATCTACGTTGAAGCAGTTAGACATGGCGTTACATCCCATCGAAATAGCTGACAAGATATCTTTTGTATTTATGTCATTTAATTTAGCCACTTATATATCCTGGGCGCGAATTTATTTTGGAGGTTTGTGGGTATAACAACCAAACCTGTGAGAGATGACACTTCTATTGATTTTATGCAGTAAGAGTTAGGTTGCTTTTTGATATGATTCTAAGTCATTTTTGTATTGTTTAGCTTGAGCAACAATATCAACACCAACTTGTTCACTAAATGCGTCAGTTATAGATTTTACCATTGGTCCAACTTTACCATCTCCAACAGGTTGGAAATTGAACCTTGTTACCGGTACGGCAAATACTGTTGTACTTGTAATGAAAGCTTCGTCAGCTGCATTAACATCATATGTTTCCAAGTTGGTTTCGTGAACTGGTATTCCAAGTTCTTTTGCTATGTCTATAACTGCTCCCCTAGATACTCCTCTTAATATATTCCTTCCCTCAGGAGTGTATAATTCACCATTTTTGACAATGAAAAAATTGTTTCCAGTCCCTTCTGTTATAAAGCCATCTTCATCTGTAAGAAGTGCTGATGCCCCGGGCTCAAGTCGTTCAGCTTGTAGGTTTGCCATTTGGTAGAACATTCTACTTCTATTTTTGATTTTTGGATCCAATATACGTGCGGGCACTGATTGTTGCGGTACGATGACAGAATGGATTCCATTCTCATATTTATCTGCGCTTCCTGCCATATGGGTTATTAAGGGCCATGTGTTGATAGTTACTGTTGGTTCTAATCCATGTTCAAACACTGATTCGTAAATAGGAAGTGGGCCACGGGAAACATTGTGCATTATTTGGATGTCCATATCTTCAGTAAAACAATCTTTATTATGTTCCAAGAGGTCATATGTGGCTTTTTCCATATCGTCGATTGTTAATCCACAATCGATTTCAGCTATTTTCAAGCCAGCATATAGTCTTTCTATATGGTGGCGGAGCCTAAAAGGTTTGTGTTTATATGTCCTAGTCATTTCAAAACACATATCTCCATACATTAGAGCTGAGTCAAATATAGATACTCGAGCCTCTGATTCTTCTACATATCTGCCGTTAAAATAGACTTTCCTTGTCTGTGCCATTTGGTTACTCCATAAATATTAGATTTATTATTATCTGATGAATTTAAATATTCCAATTCTGTTCAACAGTTTGTAATGTGTATGATAATTCTTCAGCCGCATTTATAACCTCTTCAAAGACTTCATCATGAATCGGTTTAGCAACCCAAGCCAACCTTTGTTCTTCGGACTTCCAAAATGATATGACTTCGTAAACATGAGAAGGTGATGCTGCTTCAAGCTTTTTTAATTCTTCGTCTGAATATGGTGTGACAGTTGCAGCTGATATAAAGCCGTCTTGTACTTGCATTGCATCTATCCAACGGTTTTTAATCGCTGATTCCAAAGTAGTTGCCATTCCTGATTTTGGTTTCAAATATACGTGTAAACTTATCATTTATCCTCCAAGAGACGGTTTTTATATTGATAGAATTAATTACGAGAGAGGTTTACCCTGCAGTTTGGTTATCTCAATGCCTCATCTAGTATTTCTTTTAATCTTGCCGATTCTACTTTCAAGTCCCATCCTTTTTCAAGGACTTCAGGAGATGAAACAAATTCTACAGAAACAATACCATCAAATTTGTCTGCCTTTAATTTATGCATGATTCTTTTGAAATCGATTACTCCTTCATCCGGCTTTGCTTGAAATTCTCCTGGCGCGGATTGCTTGCATTGAACGTGCCTTGCATATTGGTGCATTGGTTCAATTTCCTCGTGAGTCAATTCCAGTTGTACTTGATGTGCATAGTCAAGTGTGATTCCTAAACCAGGCACGTCATTCATTAACTTTATGGAGTCATTTGGATGATGAGCAATAGAAAAAATACATGGTTCTACGTTACAATGCATGCCATTACTTTCGGCAATATCTACCATTGTCGATAGTTCTTGTACAGACAAATCCCAAGCTTCTTGCTTTGATTGCCCAAGGTCTTCAACCAAGGGGTTATCCGCATCGTGAACGTCTCCTGGAAGCATCATCATACTTTCAAAACCAGCTTGTTTAGCAATCGCTGCCATTTTTGTAAATGTTTCTCTGGTCTGTGTTCTTATAGTTTGATCAGGGTGATTAACAGAATGGCCGAAATTACATATAAAGAATTCAGAAATTTGAAGGCCGTGTGATTCAGTGATTTTTCGAATTCGGTCTCCTTCACCTTGTGCGTCATCGATATTTTGCACTACCTGCTGCGGTACCCATTCTGCAAAACTACTCCACCCACAACCTCCTATATCAGCATACGAAAATCCCATGTCACTCAAAATTTTTGATGACTCTTCTAAGCTTAAATTTCCAAAAGCAAACGTTGATCCTGCAAGCTTAATCATCGATATACCTCTCTACTTATAATATTTATATTTTTTTAGTAATTAAAATTTCATCCGATTTTAATAGAGAGTGAGTATGGTGTCAAAGATTGGTCGCGTTTAAATCAGTGATTTAGTTACATAGATAGGTGTCTTGATTTGATTATATCGCAATAATTTTTATTTCTTACATACGTTTTTCCTTTGAAACCATAATATTCATTTAAGAAAGCATACAAACCTTGCTAGGGTCAGGTTTAAATTTCCAAGATTTTTGCCATAGTATATTATTCAGGTAGCAGGTATAATTGCCTCTATCTAATGAGTTCCTATTTTATGGGAAGGATTTTTGTATTTAATTACATTTGATTTTGGATAATAAAGAACGTTTGGGAGTAAACAAATGAGATATTTTACCGGATATTTTGTACTTTCTCTGTTAATTATTTTATTGTTGGGATGTGGTTCAGTAGAACAGAAAAGTGTTTATGGTGAAAATGTTACTGTAACCAAAAAACAATATGGTGGATTTTGGCCTTTTAAAGAAGGGGTTGATGAAGGTGTTTTAAAATGTGTCAATGCGACTGGACGTAGAGACGGTGAAGCGATTTTTGAGTATAAAGGAATTCAGTATGCCATGAACGAAGAAGCCATTGCAGCTGGTAAAACTCCACTTGAGGATATACAAGAAGAAAATCCTGATTACCCAGGTGTTAAGAAAAGTGCGAAGAAATTGTATGAAATCGCCATTGATCAATGTTTTAAATAGATTGTTTCAAATAAACCCCTCAAAAATTTTGCACGTTTTACTAAATGCTGTTGATTTGAATATGCTTCATAGGAGATTTGCATGATGCGTGCAGTTGATACACATGTACATGTCCCGAGAAAAGAAGGATTGAGTGAATATACTATCGAGGATGGTCTGCGTAGGTTTTTTAAAATCAAAAAGAAACCATTAAGTATTGAAGAAATGGCTGAAATGTATGACGAATGGGACATTGTAGGTGTTGTTTTTTCTGTTGATACAAAAACAAATATGGGCGATTTACCAGACACGAATGATTATGTTGCAAACATAATTTCTTCATATCCTGATCAGTTTGTTGGCTTTGCCACAATTGATCCATGGGCAGGAAATGCAGCGGTAGACGAATTGGAAAGAGCTGTTACAGAACTAGGTCTTAGTGGATTGAAATTACATCCTGTTCATCAAGGGTTTCCTCCCAGTGATGAAAGATTTTATGGCATATATGAAAAATGTTCGAAGTTGAATGTTCCAATAATATTTCATACTGGATTTGCAGCTGCTGGTGCGGGAGAACCGGGTGGTTCTGGTTTGAAGTTGAAATACAGTGCTCCTATACCTCATATAGATGATATTGCAGCTGATTTCCCAGAACTCAACATAATAATGGCACATCCGGCGTGGCCCTGGGTTGATGAGCAAATAGCCGTAGCTTTGCATAAAAGTAATGTTTACATAGATTTATCTGGGTGGTCTCCAAAATATATTCCTTCTCAACTTATAAGAGAAGTTAATAGCAGGCTACAAGATAAAGTAATGTTTGGGTCTGATTTTCCATATCTTAAACCCGACCGTTGGTTAAATGAGTTTGAACAATTGCAATTAAAACCTGAAGTCTATAAAAAAGTTATTTATGATAATGCAAGGAAGGTAATTAAAGGTTTACCTGATTGATAGAAAAGAGTATATATCTTTAGTAATTTAGTGGCTGAGCTAATTTACCTTTTGTGAATTTTGGCAACAAAATCAAAATCAGACATTCGATTAGTATGAGCACTCCTATAAATAAAGTAGCCTCTAGGAAAAAGTTTTGTGGGAACATAATTATCAAGTAATCTTTTGAAGGATCTAATATCCAAAGGTCGTTTGCAAAACTGATTTGATGAAAAATCAAAAACAGTTGCTGAAAAGCCAATAAACATAAAACACTCAAAATAAATGCTGTAATCAATATATATTTAGCAGATGATGCCAACAACTTTACCAATGTGGCAATGAATTGATGTGGATTTAGTGCAATTCCCCATATCGTTGTTATAAGCATAATTGTTAGAGAAATTATTGCGAAGCTATATACTCCTTTAATGAGAAATTTCACGTCCTTCATATGTGAAATTTCTTTTTCAGAATATATTGATCTTAAAACACCGTTTTGATAAACCTCTAAGTTCAGATATTGTTCGTCATTCGTGAAATATTCTCTGATCTGTTGACTAGCTCTCATCAGTTCGTCTGGAGGTATTTGAGTTATCTCATCTATATTGTTCTTGTTAAATTCAAATGAATAAAATATAGGCGTGTTAATTACAAATGTTGCACTAATTGAAATTAGGAAAATTGCCAATACAAATCCGAAAAGGATTTTCAACAAGATTTGTGAGAATTTAAGTGATTTGAATACTACTATCATTGTTCCTAAGAAGGATGCTATGGCAATTGGTTGGATAAATGCAAATAACTTATTAATGTAAAACACAAAAATTATTCCTAAATGTTGGTATAAGTATTGATTTAGAGGATATCATAGCTACATCATATTGTTGTACAAGGTTATTAGATTATACGAAGGAAGGTTATTATGGTAAACGAACGGTTTGTGTCTACAGCTCCAATAGGTCAAATGGCTATTGATATATTA
The DNA here is from genome assembly GCA_964424315.1 of uncultured Dehalococcoidia bacterium. Lineage (GTDB taxonomy): Bacteria > Chloroflexota > Dehalococcoidia > Lucifugimonadales > OSU-TB39 > OSU-TB39. The sequence goes on from CAYRIG010000031.1 coordinate 5,787, forward strand.
AGCTCTCGGGCACCCGTTGAAATATCACCTTCTACTTCCCATGAATCAGTTGCTAATCTAATGGATGGAACGCTAGGTTTGATTTGTAGAGCTGAAACGTACATAGATGGACGAATATTAGATGCAGGTAAAAACCTTAAAGTATTGGGTAGGCCTGGAGTAGGTTATGATTCTGTGGATGTAGTAGCCGCCACTGAAAGAGGAATTCCGTTGATTTATGCACCAGTAGGTGGGTTTGCTGTAGCTGAATGGGCTATGGCTGCTATGTTAGCTTTGGCGAAGAGGATAATAGAATGTAACCAAATGGTTAAATCGGATAAATGGAGCCAAAGATATTCCTTAGAATTGGATGACATGACTGAAAAAACTTTAGGGATTGTTGGTTTTGGTAGAATTGGGCAACATTTAGCAGGATTAGCAGCACCTTTTGGAATGCGTATAGTCGCCTATGATCCTTTTGTGGATAAAAAATTAGCATCTGCTCAAAATGTCGAATTATTAGACCTAGAGTCTTTGTTAAAAACCTCTGATTACGTATCTTTGCATCCAGCACTTAATGATTCTTCTAGAGGATTGATTAAAAGCGAGCACATGCAGGTAATAAAAAAGGGAGCAATTTTAATAAATGCATCTAGAGGGGGAGTGGTTGAAAATCTGGAAATTTTGGCTGATGCATTAGATGAAGGTGTTTTATCTGGAGTAGCTCTAGATGTTTTTCCTGAAGAACCCCCGGTTTATCCTCACAGAATTTTTGAACATCCGATGTGCTTATGTGCGCCGCATATGGCAGGGTTAAGTAAGTTAGCCATGCTTAGGATACTTAAGTCGATGGCTAACGATATGTTAGCTGTAGTTGGTGGTAATATTCCCAAATACTGTGTTAATCCCGAAGTTTTAAATAAATAAAAATTTGATATAATTGCCCACTTAAGAACATCTTTGATATTACAGGAGTATTAAAATGAGCAACCCTAGCATAATGTTTTATCATGACGGCAGGCATCCGTTGATATACATGTACGAGCCTCCGATGCAGAAGGCGGAGTACGAAGCAGCAGTAGATGAACTTGTAGGCACATCTGTTGAAGCTTTGATGTTCTGCATGGGTGATGGCAGGACAGTCCTACATGATACACAGGTTGGTGAATTATGGGGAGATAACGTTGATAAGTGGGATCATATTATATTTAGGCGTGCTCATCAGAATGCGAAGGCGTTGATAGACAGCGGTAACGACCCTTTGAAGATAGTCTGTGAGAGAGCCCATGCAAAAGGCATGAAAGTGTACCCGACATTGCTTATGGCGCAGGGAACTGGTAACCGTGAAAATGATAATAGAGGGTCTGATTGGAGATTCAACAACACTCATCTTGAGATAGGAGCTGCCTCTGATATAGATGAGAGTTTTGCTGGGTACAGAAATCTAGATTTCAAGCATAAGGAGGTTAGGGAGGAGAGGATAGGGTTGATGAAAGAGACCTTTGAGAAGTATGATATCGATGGTTTTGAAATGCAGCTGAATTATTTTCCAGTTTACTTCCATCCTAATGAAGTAAAAAATGGAATATCTATAATGAACGATTTTGTGGGAGAGGTTTACCATTTATTGAAATCAAGTGGTAGTGACAGGGAGCTTGCAATAAGGATACCTGCGAGTATAGAGGGAAGTTTGTCTGTAGGACTAGATGTGAAGACATGGATAGATGCGGGTATAGCTGATGTAATTATTGCTCAAACTTATGGCAACCCTGAATTAATAGATCCAATGGCTGACTTTACAGATTTTGTTAATCTTGCCAAGGGTAAAGATTGCAGGATTCATGCAGCTTTACAGAGTCATTTAGATTCGGATAGGTTATCAGAGGCACCGATAGAGATGATAAGAGCGACTGCGAGTAATTACTGGAGGCAGGGGATAGATGGATTATATCTTGCACACTGGTTTAACAACTGGCCTTATGAAGCTAGTTTTTATGAAAAGCTACGAGAATTGCCTCACCCTGACATAATGGAAACGAAAGATAAGTTTTATTCTATAGCGACATCTACAGGTCGTTATGCAGAACCTGATCTTGAACCTGGATTAGAGATGCAGCTTCCGGTTGAGATGGAAGAAGGTAGTGCAGCTAAGTTAGATATGGATATATCAGACGATTTGGGATTGTGGGACAAGACAGGTAGAGTACATCAGGTTATTTTGAGGATAAGGATAGAGGCGACTACTGAGTTAGACGAGTATGAGTTTATTCTTAACGGTAACAAGTTATCTGAAAAAGAATTAAGAAAGTTAAACAGAATGTATGTTATGTCGGCACCTAGATATCGTAGGACTGGATATTGGTATGTATTCACTTTGGGTAAAGAAAACTGGCCTGTTAAGGGTAAGAATCAAATAACCATTAATATGAAAAAACGAGATGATGGAGTTATACCTTTGCCTAAGGTTTTGGACGTAGAGCTTGAGATTAAGTATTTAATGGGTAAGAATTATCATCGAGATTATGTGGATGTAGAGTTAGGGCCGTATGAATCGAAAGCAGATCAATGATAGGTTTAATTGGTTGAAGTTAAACCTCCTATAATCATAGATTTTGATAAAACAAATTAAGGAATATACACATGGATGTAAATGGTAAAGTCGCTTTAGTTACAGGAGCAGCACGGGGTATTGGTAAAGCTATTTCGATTCAATTAGCAAAAGAAGGTGCTCAGGTTATCGCAACAGATATCAATGAAGATGATTTGAGTGAAACACATGAAGAATTGATTGGTATCGGTAATAAATGTTTGATATTAAAATTGGATGTGACTAATCAAGACTCAGTTGATTCTGCTGTAACGAACATAATTGGCGAATTTTCTTCCATAGATATTTTAGTGAATAATGCGGGAACAATTGGAGCTAGAGGTTGGGAAGAACGAGATGTCCCTGACGAAAGTGACTGGGATGCGATTTATGCAGTTAATTTGAAAGGCATGGTTAAAATAACTGAAGCTGTTATCCCAACTATGAAATCAAATCGTAGGGGTAAAATCATTAACATGTCTTCTATAACTGGGAGGTTGGGCACTGTAACTAGTCCGCCATATGGGGTGTCTAAAGCTGGCGTGATAAATTTGACTCAGGCTTGGGCTCTAGAATTTGCGGAATTTAGTATAAACGTTAATGCTATATGTCCTGGATTATTGTGGACACCAATGTGGCAGAGGATAGCGAATCGTTGGAGTTTGGACGAAGAGAAATGGAAGGGTTATACTCCAAGGGAGATTTTTGACGCTACGATTAAAGATAGGATTCCTTTGCAAAGAGAACAAACTCCAGAAGATATTGCTTGCGCGGTAGCTTTTCTAGCTTCAGATTATGCTCATAACATAACTGGACAGGCTCTAAACGTGAATGGCGGATCTCATATGAATTAAATTCAAAGCCGCATTACTTTTTCCAGTCCCCAAATGAGTTTAGACTGCCCAATGACATGCTTTATCGCCATTATTACACCCGGCATAAAACTTTCTCTATTTATTGAATCGTGTTTAATCGTAAAAGTCTGACCTATTGTTCCGAAGGTGAGTTCATGATGTGCTACTCTTCCAGGCATTCTAGAACTGTGGATATTTACCCCGTCTAGATTCCCTCCCCTTGCCCCTTCAATCAATTCTTTTTGTGATTGTACTGAAGTAAATCCAGAACTACGATTTTCTAAAGCAGCTTTTGCTATCGATATAGCAGTGCCTGATGGGGAATCTAATTTTTGTTCATGGTGAGATTCTATTAAATCGGCGAATTCGAAAAATTGACCAGCTGTTTTTGCCAGATGCATCATTAAGACAGCTCCTATGGCAAAATTGGGAGCAACAATTACCCCTAATTTGTTTTTTTTAGATATTGTTTCTATTTCTTTTACCATTTCGGCGTTGAAGCCTGTTGAACCAGTAACTATCGGCACGTTATGATTGGCCGCTATTCTAATTGCATCAATAGCTACTTCAGAATTTGTAAAGTCTAATATCACATCAGCTTTTGATATTAGGGGTTCTAAATCAGCAGTTACAGGAATTTTAATCGAAGTTTCAGGGATAGTTAAAGTGGAATGTTGAGGAGATTTACAGGTCCCTCCTATAACTTCCATATCACTTTGTGCGTGTACAGCTTTCAGTGATTCTTGACCCATTTTACCGCTTATGCCACTAATTACAACTTTAATTTTTGACATTTGCTAATCTCCTATAAGTCGAATTTAATCACGCTTACGCCAATTTTTGTTTTTTCCTTTTAATTAT
>CAYRIG010000032.1:0-9661 GCA_964424315.1 uncultured Dehalococcoidia bacterium
AATAGGATCCTTAGTTGGCAAAGAATATCCTTATCTTATCTCTTTCAATCAATGAAACAGAATTAATATCTTCTAAATTAACAGACGTTTCATCGATATCAACAAAACTATGGCACGACTTGAATAACAGCACAATAGATTTAAGTTGTTTTGATGGATTGATAATTATAGGATCAGAAGACCATCTTTCAGAACACAAAGTTTTTCCCGATGTACCAGATAATCTGTTAAAAATCACCAAAACAGCCTTATCTATGAATCTGCCAATACTCGGAATCCAGATGGGAATGCAAGTGATCAATATAGCATTAAAAGGTAAGTATCCCAAATTCATTTCGCTAACCAACAACGAACTTAATCAAAAGCGAAAAGATATTTTTGTATCCCCTGGAAGTAAGCTTACAACCATAATAGGATATGCTGGATTAATGAGAATTGGACAAAGGAGTTCTTACGGGATATCAGTCGCTGAAAAATCTAACGTTTTGAGAGCAAGTTGCTATTCCGCAAATAATGGTATCGTTGAAGTATTTGAAAGCGATGAACACAATTGGGTTTTTGGAATTAGGTTCAATCCATTCGAACCTCAAATACCTCCAAATTTTGAAAATCTTTTAGAATCTTTTTTAAATACTTAATAAGAACATAAATTATAAATATTCATTCTTATGAAATACTTTCATCCAATCGCTTTTTTATAGTAGCTTTTGGCTGTACGCCTATTAATTGACCAACCACTTCACCTTTTTCAAATATAGTAAGGTTAGGTATACCTCTAATGCCATAATTACTAGCTAGGTTTGGATTAGAATCTACATCAATCTTAGCAAATTTAATTTTGCCATCATATTCTTGTGCTAATTCTTCCACGATAGGAGCAATCATCTTGCAAGGGCCACACCATTCTGCCCAAAAATCAACCACTACAGGTTCTTCTGAAGCTAAAACTTCTTCACTAAAAGTTTGTTCTGTTACATTAACAGGACTACTCATTTTTCACCTCCGAACAATAATTTTTTCAAACTGAAACCGAAGAAAGTTCCCTTAATTTCTTTACAAGGGGAACTATTACCGATAATAAATAATCAACGTCCTCTACAGTATTTTTATAACCAAGAGAAAATCTAACACTACTTTGAGCAATTTCTGCAGATTGGCCAACAGCTAATAATACGTGTGAAGGTTCTAATGAACCTGAAGTACAAGCACTTCCACTTGATGCAGAAATCCCAGCTAAATCCAAACCTAATAGAATCGATTCTCCTTCTAATCCATGAAACGATATATTTACATTATTTGCCAATCTTTTTGTTGGATGACCATTTAACGTAGTATTAGGGACACTTTCTAAAATTCTAGATATTATTTCATCTCGCAGTTTTTCAGACAATTCTTTCGTAGCAGATAAATTTTCCAAAGCCAAAGATAAAGCAAACGAAGAACCTACTATATTAGCTACATTTTCAGTACCTGATCTACGTTGATTTTCCTGTCCTCCTCCAACTATCAATGGTTCAAAAGGAGTACCTCTACGAATATATAACGCACCTATCCCTTTGGGGCCATAAAACTTATGAGCACTAAGGCTAAGCAAATCTACTTTTAATTCATTCACATCAACTTCCTCTGAACCCACAGCTTGAACTGCATCTGTGTGTACTAAGATATTGGTTGAAAGTTGGGTTGCTCTTGCTTTCACTACTTGAACAATTTCTTTAATTGGTTGAATAGATCCTATTTCATTATTAGCCATCATTACGCTTGTTACTATAGTATCCTTTTTAATAGCCCTCCCTACATCATCCGGATTGATTAAGCCATATTTATCAACTGGCAAATATGAAACCTCAAACCCTAAATCTTCTAATTGCTGACACGCATGCAACACTGCGTGATGTTCGATACTGCTAGTTATTATATGATTACCGATAGAACGCAGCGCTGCAGCTGTTCCTTTTAATGCCGCATTGTCTGACTCAGTACCACCAGATGTAAATATAACATCTCTGGTCCTAGCCCCTATCAAATGTGCAACATTTTCTCTTGATTCATCTACAGCACGTCTTGATTCCTGAGCTAAAGTATATATGCTTGATGGATTTCCATAATATTGTTTCATATATGGAATCATTTGATCTAAAACTTCTTCTCTTATAGGAGTGGTTGCCGCATGATCCATATAAACGAATTTTGGTTTGACGTTCAATTTATATACCTAATAGTTGCGTAGCATTCATAATTCTTCCTAGATTTTATCATTTCACCAAAAGACATAAAACTCATTATTCAAGATTATATATCTTTTAATCCAATAGTTTATTACCTTCTATCTGTGCTATCTGCATAACCTTTTGCAAAGGGATTTTTTTATCAATTGCAATTAGCCTACAATCCTCATATTCTGGATAAACGTCAATCACTTTCCCGTCAATAATTTTTAATTTAACGTTTATATCACCAATTTCCGTTTCAATTTTTTGTATTTCCCTGTCCGCTTCATAACGCAGCATTTTTCTCGCCCTAACACCAAATGTACTCGTTTCCTCTAAAAGAAAATACGTTACTTTTTTCTCAAGCTCAGCGGGTAAAATACAAGATATTTGAATTGCCGGCCTATTTTTTTTCATATAAATAGATGTTGTCCAAACATCTAAAACACCTAATTCAAATAATCTTTCTCGAACATATCCAATTATTTCAGGACTCATATCATCTATATTAGTTTCAAGTAATGAATATTCATTACTTTCTAAGTTGGAAATAAACTTTCCTGTCCAAATGGATACTACATTGGGATACATCTCAACATCTCTCGTACCCAAACCAAAACCTGTCTTGCTTACTGTCATCATCGGATCAGAAAATTCAGCCAAAGTTGTAGCTAGAGCGACCCCTGTTGGAGTAATCATTTCTATCGAATCATATAATTCACCGCTATGGGTAAATAAAGGAGCGTTTGCCATCTTAATTAATTCCATAACTGCTGGTGCAGGTATAGGCATCAATCCGTGACCAGACTTAATAAATCCATGCCCACTGGGTAAAACAGAACAGAATATTCTATCTATTTTGAGAGATTCAAAACCAGATACAACACCCACAATGTCAATCATAGTGTCGATTGAACCTAATTCATGTAATTCAATATCCTCTTCACCATGTACTTTTTGTTCAGCTTTAAGTAGATTTTTGAATGTTAATATAACGTTCTCATAAACTTGTTTAGTTAACTTTGAACACTCGATGATTTCTATAAATTGTTTAAAAGTATACGACTTTGATTCTAAATCTTGTTCCAATGGAGACAATCCTATACCTGATACTCCTTTCCGACTTCCATTATAAAATTCCAATTCTATTTTTCCTAAATTCAAAGAATTTAATTGTTCATTTATAAAATCGATGTCCGCTCCCACATCTATCAAAGCACCAATAAGCATATCACCTGAAATTCCTCCAATAGCTCTTATATATGCACACCTCTGAGTTATTTTCACTACACAACACCATTCAAATATTTCGAAGCAAATATTGCTCTAGCTGCTTCATATATCGTATCTACCCGTATTATATCTATGGATTTCGTCTCAACATCTACAACATCTTTGGAGGTATAATTCGGAACTAGTACTCTTTTAAAACCTAACTTAATCGCATCATTAATTCTTTTCCCCATATAAGGTACTTCTCTGATTTCTCCAGCCAATCCTACCTCTCCAATTATAGCTAAATGAGACTTTAAAGGCTCATTTAGCAAACTTGAAATTATAGCCATCGATATACCCAAATCACCAGCTGTTTCGGTAACTTTAAACCCTCCGGTAACATTAACTATTAAATCTTGTGAAGCAATCTTCAAACCTAATTTCCTATTCAACACGGTAGTTAACAACAGTATACGTTCTAAATCAACTCCAGTAGAAATTCTTCGTGGCACAGGAGAATACGATTTACTTGTCAAAACTTGTATTTCTACAATTATAGGTCGCGTGCCTTGCAATGCAATTATCATACTTGACCCTATATGATTCGCATTTATATCTGAAAGAAACGCTTTGCTTGGATCTTCTAGATCATTCAAACCGTTTTTATCCATTGTGAAAATTGCTATTTCATTAGTTGGACCAAATCTATTCTTAATCGACCTCAATATCCTATTAACGCCTAAACGTTCACTTTCCATGTACATAACAGTATCAACCATATGTTCCAGCACCTTTGGACCTGCAATATCACCTCCTTTAGTAACATGTCCTACTAATATTACCGGGGTGTTTTTGCTTTTGGACCAGCGTGTAATCAAGCTTACAGAACTCTTAAGTTGATTAATACTCCCTACCGGGGATTCAACAGTCTCGTCATGCAATGTATTTACAGAATCTATTACTACAATTTTCGGATTTAATTCGTTCAGCTGATTTAAAATATGATTTATTGAAGAAGTTTCTATAACATACATATTTGTACCGATTATACCCAAACGTTTGGATCTCGACTTCAATTGAAACGTAGATTCTTCTCCAGATATATATGCTACTTTATTAGTTTCGGAACAAATTTGATTTGATATTTTCAGAAGTAAAGTCGATTTACCCACTCCAGGATCACCTGCAATCAGCGTAACACTACCAGGGATTAAGCCACCTCCAAAAACCATGTTCAGTTCTTTTGAAGAAAATTCGTACCTCGAATCTTCTCTATCATCTACTTTTGATAATTCCAAAGTAGGAGGAGGCCTTTCTGATTCGGAGGCAGATTTCGAATTGTTGTTTATAATGGTCTGTTCGAAACTATCCCATTCACCACAATTCGAACACCTACCCTCCCATTTGAGTGCAACCCGGTCACATTTGGTACATTTATATTGGAATACTGGCATATGACAACTATTAATTTTAGTACTACAAATAAAGGTTGCAATAAAAAACCATAAAAACCTTCAACAACATCACCGAGTTTGTAAAGATAAATGAATAATTACGAGTTATTGGTTAAATCAAGTTTTTTGTTTAGGTGCTACAGGCAAAGGCGACTCAGAAGTTACCTGAATCTCATCATCATTCAAATCAACTACAGCAGTATCTCCAGGGTTAAATTCACCTGCTAAAACTGCATCAGACAATTTATCTTCCACATGGTCTTGTATCATTCTGCGTAAAGGCCGTGCTCCAAAATGAGGATCATAGCCTTTATCAGCCAACCATTCCTTAGCTTTATCTGTTACTTCTAACGTTATTGCTTTTTCAAATAAGCCCGCCGAAACTTCATTTAACATCAAATCTACAATTTCTTTCATATGCGATTTACTAAGCGCATGAAACACCACGGTGCCGTCAATTCTATTAAGAAATTCAGGGCGAAAAAACTTCTTTATTTCATCTAGAACATTTGCCTTCACTCTTTTATATGTGGCTTGTTCTTCTTCATCTTCTTGAATTTTTGTTGAGAAGCCTAAACTTCGATCCTGATTTATCAAATCAGAACCTATGTTACTAGTCATCACCACTATAGTATTGCGAAAATCTACTCTTCTACCCTTAGCATCAGTTAAATGGCCATCATCAAAGATTTGTAACAATATGTTAAATACTTCTGGATGAGCTTTTTCTATCTCGTCTAGAAGTATTACTGAATATGATTTTTTCCTTACAGCTTCGGTTAATTGGCCACCTTCATCATAACCAACATATCCAGGAGGTGCTCCAACTAATCTTGCTACGGAATGTCTTTCCATAAATTCAGACATATCTACCCTTATTACAGAATCTTCACTTCCAAATATAAATTCAGACAATTTTTGGACCAAATAGGTTTTACCCACTCCTGTGGGGCCCGAAAAGATAAATACTCCAACTGGACGCTTTGGACTTTTCAATCCTGATCGTGCTCTTCTTACCGCTTTAGATACTTCAACTATGGCTTCATCTTGACCAACCACTTTTTCCTTTATTTCAGATTCCATATTTATAAGTCTTTGAGTCTCGGTAGAAGATAATCTTTTTAATGGAATCCCCGTCCACATACTAACAACTTCTTCAATATGCTCTGCGTCTACTAAAGGCATTTCGGCTTTTTGTTTATCTTGCCAATCCTTCTCTAGAGATTCTATTTTTTTAACCAATTTTACTTCTTTATCCCTTAATTCAGCGGCTTGTTCATATTGTTTGTCCACTATCGCTTCATCTTTTTGCATTTTTAATGAATCCAATGCTTTCAAGGCTTCTTTTAAAGGTTTTGGTATAGTTCCAAAATTAATCCTGACTCTAGAAGCAGCTTCATCGATTAAATCGATAGCTTTATCAGGCATAAATCGGTCGGATATATATCTTGCAGCCATATTTGCTGCAACTATTACAGCATCTTCACTAATATCAAGTTGATGATGCTCTTCATATCTTCCTTTTACCCCTTTCAATATATCAACAGTATCTTCAATATTGGGTTCATTTACACTTACCGGTTGAAATCTTCTTTCTAGTGCTGGATCTCTTTCAATATATTTACGATAGTCATCTGAAGTAGTCGCCCCTATACATTGCAATTCTCCACGAGCTAAGGAGGGCTTCAAAATATTCGCGGCATCCACAGCCCCTTCCGCAGCCCCAGCACCTACCATAGTATGAATTTCGTCTATAAATAAAACACAGTCTCCCGCTGATTTTAATTCTTCAATCACCTTCTTCAACCGTTCTTCAAATTCACCTCTATATTTAGTACCTGCCACTAAAGAACCCATCTCCAAAGTTACCAATCGTTTTCCTTTTAAAGTTATTGGAACATCTTTATCAGCTATGCGTTGAGCCAAAGCTTCTACTATAGCTGTCTTGCCAACTCCAGGTTCACCTACAAGAACTGGATTGTTCTTTGTACGCCTACTTAATATCTGCGTTACTCTTTCTATTTCTTGATCTCTCCCAACAGTGGGATCTAATTTGCCTTCCTTAGCCACAACAGTTAAGTCAATACCAAGTTGATCTAATGTTGGAGTACGACCAGCAGCCTTAGGGTTTACAGGTTTTGGTTTTGGAGTTCTCTGCACCAGTACCCGACTAGTTTCTTCTCTCAATTTATCTAGATTTATTCCAAGGCTTTCTAGCACCCCGGCCGCAACACCATCTCCTTCACGCATCAAACCTATTAGAAGATGTTCAGTACCAATATAATGATGACCAAGACGACGAGCTTCATCAACCGCCAATTCTATAACTTTTTTCGAGGTGGGTGTTAAGCCTATCTCTTTACTTGATCCTTTCTCTTGTCTTTCAATAATAAATTCAACAGCTGATTTTATTTTATCTAATTCAATTCCCAAGTTAATCAAGACACGAGCAGCCACGCCTTCAGTCTCTCTTACCAATCCCAGAAGAACATGCTCTGTACCAATATAATTATCTTCGAATCTTTGAGCTTCTTCTTGGGCGTAAGATAGCACTCGCCTAGCTCTTTCAGAAAATTTTTCAAATCTGCTACTACTAGTCATAAAACATCACCTTACTCAAGATATTAACAAATTTTCTATCCAAATTCATCTATTTGTGATTCAGCTTCAAAATATTCGTCAACCTGTTTTACACTTAACCCTATTCTTTCTTTATCTATATCTATGCTCACAATTTTAACTTTTAAAACATCTCCCTCTTTTACAACTTCTTTCGGGTGTTTGACGATTTTTTCATCCAACTCAGATATATGAATCAAACCTTCTATTGATTCTTCAATTTTAGCAAAAGCTCCAAATTCTACTAAATTAGTTACGGTAACTTCTATTAGATCACCCACATTATATTTCACATTAATTGTGTCCCAAGGTTTGGGCAATAATCTTTTTATACTCAGTCCAACTCGCATATTTTCTTTGTCAACATTTAATAGATATACCTCTATTGAATCTCCTACCGATACTACCTCTGAAGGTGATTTGACGTTAGACCATGACAATTCTGATATATGAACCAGTCCATCAACACCACCAATGTCCACAAACGCACCAAATTTACTAAGCCCAGAGACGGTCCCTTGTCTACTTTCCCCTTCATTTAATTCATTTATTATTCTAGATTTATTTGCTTCCCGAATTTGTTTAAAAGCTAATTTTTCAGATAAAACTGAACGATTTGTGGAACGATCAGCTTCAATCACTTTGAGTTTAATTACATCGCCCTTTTGCAAAAAACCTTCTTCGCTATTTACTGCCTGGGATTCATTTAATTTCAATTTACTACTATCATCTGTTTGCATATTTTGAATCTTACCTATCAACTGAGACATTGGCACAAAACAATCTACACCATAAACATTGACAATCACTCCACCTTTATTGAAATTACTTACTGCTCCTTCTAAAATCTCTCCAGAACTCAAAGCGTCATTTAATCTTACCCAACCAGATTCTGCCAACGCCTTATCAATTGATAAAAGTACGGAACCATCAGATCTTTCATCTGACAAAACCATAACAGAAACTTCTTGACCTATACCCAAACCATCTTTTACATGTTCATCTCCAACATGTAATTTTACAGACTTCATTTCATCAATTGGTACTAGTCCTTCAGATTTTTGGCCAAAACTGAGATAAATACCATTTGTATCAACTCTCATTACAATACCGCGCGCAATTTCTCCTTTTTTCAAGGGTTTTAAATTGTCGGCACTATCTAGTAATGCACCCATGTCCATCATGACATCTTGGTTGGAATCAGAAGTAGTCAAACTAATCTCCATAACATCAAAGTCAAAAAGCGAAAATACAAATGAATTATATGGGCACAATAGTTTGAGTGTAAAGATTTAAAATAATCAAAAGTCGTCAAAAGTCGATTCTGCATCTAAATGTAGTGTGAACACAATTTTATTGCTAATTTACTGATTTCAGATATTTAATTTGTGATAACACACCCAAAAACAAATCTATGAACCAGATAGCTCAATAAAAAAACCTCTGGCGACGACCTATTTTCCCACATCCTCGCGAATGCAGTATCGTGAGCGCTGAGACGTTTCACTTCCGTGTTCGGGATGGGAACGGGTGGTTCCGCCTCGCAACAGCCACCAGAGGATATTATGATTTAATTATACTCACTTGTAATATATTAGGTCAATAAATTAAAAATTTGTGTAATCAATATAAGTGATTTTTAACAACGGTCCAAGTACATTTAAGGTATATGGCGTACCAACATACTATCCAACTTGACCCTATATTCATTTAAATGTTACTGTTGAATCTGTTATTTTGATATATAATGTATATACGACATAACCAACTAACTTAGAGGTGTCTTTTATGGTTAATTCTTCTTTCATCCAAGTTACTGACAAAGCAGTCGAAGAAATGACAAAAGTAGTATCAGAACAAGCTGATAATGGAACTTTAGTCCGAGTTATAGCAATATCTAGTCAAAATGGAGATTTCCAGTATCAAATGGGAATAGATAAAGAACCGAACGATACTGACTTAGTTATGGAATTTAAGGATCTAAAAATATTAGTCGATGAAGAAAGCGCACCTTTATTAGAAGGTGCTGAAATAGATTACGTAGATGGGCTAATGCGCAGCGGATTTGTGATTACAAATCCGAACGCACAAACTGGATGTGGATGTGGTGGCGGTGGTGGTGGTGGATGTGCTTGCGGTGGTGGCGGACATGGCGGTGGTGGT
>CAYRIG010000033.1:0-9445 GCA_964424315.1 uncultured Dehalococcoidia bacterium
GTGATAATGGGATGGAAGTAATATATACAGGTATTAGACAAACACCATCGATGGTAACTAGGGCAGCACTAGAAGAAGACGTTGATTTAATTGGAATAAGCATACTTTCGGGTGCACATATGGATTTGATTCCTGTTCTTTTTGAAGAACTTGAAAAGAATGGTGCTAGTGATATACCGGTTATTGTAGGAGGGATTATTCCGGACCAAGACAGGATTAATCTTTTAGAAATGGGGGTAGCTGAAGTATTTGGTCCAGGGACTTCTAGCGAGGAAATTATAAAATTTGTCCGTAACAATATATCTAATAAATATGATTTGTAATGGAAACGTTCATGAAATTTAACGTTTCTGAAATTTTGTTGCAAAAAATTGGATTTGTTAGTTCTTTAAATATCAACGATCAAGCCGAAATTGATGGGCAAGAAGTTTCTTTGGTTGGAAAAGGTAAACTTTTGAGAACGGATAAAGGAATTTGGGTGAGTGTTTTTATTGAGACGAAAATAGATATGGAATGCGTGAGGTGTTTAAATAAATTCCCGTTTGACGTAGATTTCAACATTGAAGAAGAGGTGTTTCCTGTTGATGAGGCAACAAATCAACGTGCTGTTGAGACAGACCGATATGCTGGAATTAGCTTAATAGATGCTAATAATATACTAGACATCTCAGATATGGTTGTTCAATATATTGATATCAATATGCCAATAAACGGGAATTGTGATGTACAATGTAAAGGGTTATGTGTTGAGTGTGGAATAAACCTTAATTCAAATATGTGCAAATGTGAAACAGGTTCAATGGATGATGGGTGGAACATTTTATCCTCAACAAGAATAATTGAAAGAAAACAGGAGAAGTGAATAAAAATGCCACCAAAGAAAAAGCATTCGAAGCGAAGGCAGCGAAATAAAAATGCTAACGCTGCAATTAAGGCTCCTTCATTAGTACAATGTAAACAGTGCACTTCATATATGCAAGGACATAGAGCTTGTCCCGAATGTGGGTATTACAATGGGAGACAAGTTACTTCGGTTGAACAAGCCGAATAAACAAAAACAGCTTTTTGATTTATGGGTAACCAAAAAGAATCAAGTAATAAATACGCTTTCTTATTTCCTGGCCAAGGTTCTCAGTCTGTTGGGATGGGATTCGACTTGTATAAAGCTTCTTCATTAGTTAAAGATGTGTTTGAGGAAGTAGATGACGCTTTAGGAAGGAAACTTAGTCAAATTATTTTTGAAGGGCCAGAAGAAGAACTAAGAAAAACGGTTAACGCGCAACCAGCAATTATGACGGTAAGTATCGCCTCTTATAAGTTTGCTGAAGCCTCTTTAGAAAAGGTCCCAAAACCTGCATTTTTAGCTGGTCATAGCTTGGGCGAGTTTACTTCATTGGTTGCATCGGGTGTATTGGACCTTTCTGAGACAGCACGATTAGTTCAAAAAAGAGGAGAGTTGATGCAAAAGGCTTGTGAGTTAAGGCCCGGCGCAATGGCAGCCGTATTGGGATTAGATGCAGTCACTTTGTTAGAAATCAGTGATCAAACAGGGACTTATGTTTCGAATATAAACACCGAGAATCAAATCGTAATAAGTGGCGAGAAGAAACAAGTGGCAATGGCATTGGACATGTCTATGGCGAGGGGAGCGAGAAAAGTTATTCCATTAAAAGTTGCTGGGGCTTTCCATTCGGGACTAATGGAGCCCGCTAAGGAAGGTTTAATCAAAGCGATTGCAGTAATGGATTTTAATGAACCAATGATTCCAATAGTTGGGAACACCAATTTTCAAAAACTTGATACATCAGAGCAGGTTAAAAATGAGTTGATCAATCAGTTATGCAATTGCGTCAACTGGAAACAGTCTGTTGATTATATGGTAGATTCAGGAGTTTCAGATTTCATAGAATTTGGACCTGGTAAAGCGCTTGCAGCGATGGTTAAGAGAATAAATTCCGACTGCAAAGTTTTCAGCGTTGATTCGGTTCAAAGTGTAGATAAACTGGAATTATAGTCGTTAAAATTGACATGGGTATAACACAAAAATCGGAAATATTAACAAACAGGTTAAAGCGAAATAGAAGTAAAAGCAGATCGCTAGCTCTCCAAACATTGTTTGAAATTGATTTAGCAAAACATCATATGGATGATGTTTTATGTCATCTTATGGTAGAATCTGACTTGGATAAAAATCATCTTGATTTTACCCGAGAAATAGTACATGGAGTAATAGCTAAGCAGAAACAGATAGATAATTTGATAGCACAATGCGCTACCGAGAGACAGGTAGGAGACCTTTCTTCGTTAGACAGAAGTGTTTTACGAATGGGGATTTTGGAACTTATTGATTTCCCCGATACTCCACCCAAGGTAGTGGTAAATGAAGCAGTCGAATTAGCTAGAATATACGGTTCAGACAACTCTTATAAGTTCGTGAATGGAGTTTTGGGATCTGTTTTGCAAAAACTAAAAATAGAGGAATAAATGTTTAAGGAGTCTCTAATATGGCTACGGTTTTAGAAAGAGTTCAGGTTGTTGTAGCAGATAAATTAAGTGTGGAAGAATCTGAAGTAAAACCAGAATCCAGTTTCACTGAAGATTTGAATGCGGATTCTTTGGATTTAGTAGAATTGATTATGGCTTTTGAGGAAGAATTTTCAAGCGATGAAACTACGATAGAAATTAGTGATGATGATGCCGAAAGCATTACGACTGTTCAAAAAGCCATAGATTTTCTTAAAGATAAAGGTGTTCAAGACTAAAACCATTCGAATTAGAAACGATGGTGATTCGCCCGACAGCAACAAGAAGACCTAGTCTTTTAAATGATTGAATATCAAAGCTTAGTTAAAAAAATTAGCAACTGTACAAAATGTACTCTTGGACATAAGAGAACAAAAGCCGTTCCTGGTGAGGGTTCACTTGCTGCAGATGTTTTTTTAATTGGTGAGGCACCGGGATATTATGAAGATCAAGCAGGAAAACCATTTGTCGGTAGAGCAGGTCAATTACTTGATAAATTGCTCCAAAGTATCGATCTTTCTAGAAAAGATGTTTATATAACTAATCTGTTGAAATGCAGACCTCCTAATAATAGAGATCCTTTGCCTAACGAGATTAAATCCTGCGGCGATTATCTGGGTAAACAACTAGAGATGATTTCTCCAAAACTGATTGTGACATTGGGTAGATATTCCTTGACTCGATTTTTACCTAGCAATTCGCTTTCGAATTCACGAGGGAAATTAATGAAATACAAAGATATACCCTTGTTTCCAGTTTATCATCCAGCCGCCGGTCTAAGAAACGGTAATATCATGAGTATACTCAAAAATGATTTTACAAAAATTCCAGAAATAATGAGAAGTTTAGATGGTAGAAGAGATGAAAATAAACAACAAGATTCTCAGTTGAATTTGTTTTGAAAGTGAAGATTAGATTTAAATAAAGACAAGATTAAGGGATAAATACTTTTATGAATAATTACATGCATAGTAAAGAAGCCGGGATAAGAATAATCCCATTCGGAGGTTTGGGAGAAATAGGTAAAAACATGATGGCTGTAGAGGTGGATAAGGAAATATTTATAATTGACTGTGGAGTTGCATTTCCAGGGCAACAGGTTACAGATATTGATTTTTATATACCAGACTTTTCATATTTAATTGAAAATGCAGAAAGAATAAAAGCTATATTGGTAACTCATGGACATGAGGATCATATAGGAGCCCTGCCATATTTGATTAAAAATATATATGTGCCGATATATGGGTCACCCCTCACTAATGGACTTATTAGAGTTAAATTAAAAGAACATGGTTTAGCTGCTGAAACAGAACTGAACGATGTTACCCCTGGCGTACCAATCAAGATGGGAAGCGTTGAAATAGAATTTTTCAGGGTCTGCCATTCTATACCTGATGCTATGGGAATATCAATTAAAACTTCATTGGGCAAAATAATACACACAGGTGATTTTAAAATAGACCATACTCCTGTAGATGGAAAAGCGACAAATTTCCAAGCCATGAGTAAGTTAGCTGGTGAAGGGGTATTGCTTTTGTGTTCAGATTCGACTTACTCAGAAAATGAGGGATACACTCCATCTGAGTTGATAATAGAGGAAGCCTTTAACAAAGTTGTCGGCGAAGCTAAAGGCAGGATAATTGTAGCTACATTTGCATCCTTGATTTCTCGAATGCAACAAGTGATAGATACCGCAGCTAAATTTGAACGCAAGGTGGCAATAGCGGGTAAAAGCATGGTAAATAATGTGAAAATGGCCCGAAAGATGGGATATATAAAGATTTCTGATGACATGCTTGTTCCTTTAGAAGAATCAAAAAAAATTAAGGATAATCGTATTGTGATATTGGCTACAGGTGCTCAAGGGGAACCTTCATCTGCTTTGACTCGAATAGCAAATAGTGACCATAAGCATCTAAAAATTAAAAGAGGAGATACAATTGTGGTTTCGGCATCTCCAATACCTGGCAATGAAAAAGCCATATCAAAAACGATTGATAATTTATTCAGGCAAGGTGCAGACGTTTTTTACAACAAAAATTCACAAGTACATGTTCACGGACATGCGAGTAGAGAAGAGTTAAAATTAATGATTAGCTTGTTCAAACCCAAACATTTCATTCCTATTCATGGCGAGTATCGTCATTTAGTAGCACATGGTAGGTTAGCACGAAAAACAGGAGTGGATAAAGATAATGTTTATGTTATTGAAGACGGAGACGTATTGTTTTTGACCGAGGAATCAGGGGAAGTTATAGGTGATATCGAAACGGACCTTGTTACAGTTAAAGGGAATAAAATATTGAGTCATCAATTTAATAATTTTTGATCGAAATAAGATTAAATTATTCTCAAAGTACTGACCTTTATAAGCGATGTAGTGTTAGCTCCCATGGTTTACACTATAACGATAATTATTTAAAGGAAAACTTGTAGCTATGAGCAAAGCCTTAAATTTCATATTTGCAAGAAGCTATTTTACTAAAATAATTATTGGCTTCAGCGTAGCAATAATTATTTGTGGTTATTTTTTTATAAACAGCATATTGGATTTCATGCATGATGTTGTTCAAACAACGCTAGACTTCTCTGGATTCGCTATAGTATTGCCTTTGGTTTGGGTTTGTGTTTTGTGTTTTGTGTTGATTAGGAAGAAATTCAATTTTACCAATATAAGATATTTGATTAGCTTGATTTTAAGTCCTATATGGATGGTTGGATTTTTAGGATTAATTTCTACCCAACTTCAGGGCAATTATTTTTATGGGGATTTTCATGTTATAAGTTTAGGCGGGACATTAGGGCTTCAGATATCTGGTACCAGTTTATTGTTTGGGATAATTAGATTGTTAGCTATGCTTTTAATTTTGATATCAATTGCCTATCCTAGATTGGTTATGACTACAAGTTTTGGAACTTGGAAATTGGTATTGATGATTTATGTAGGTACAGCGTTGCTTTTCAACAAGGTTTTCAAGAAGTCGTCTATAAATTCAAAATCTAGCAGTGAACTTTATCAGCTTAGTGATGGATTTGTACCAGAGGAAATCCAAGAAGATTTTCTTCAAACAGAGCTTGAAAATCAAACTCATGATCAAGAAGCAATATTATTGTCGGATAATGAACTAAAAGAAGAATTAGATTTAGAAAGGATATCCGATAATACATTTACCAAAGGCTTCGAAAAAAGAAGAGACGGCCGACAAGAAAACATCTCCGAACACAACGAAATAAATGAAGAAAAATTTGGCAGAGAATTTATTATAAGGAATGATTCAAACACAAAAAATTCTCAAAATGACCATGTTAAAAAAGAAGAACAAGAAACAACAGATGCTGATTATGCAGATATTGATATTGGTGAATGGAGTTTGCCAAAGACAAACGTTTTAATGCAAACACCTAGTTCAGGTATTTCTCAAGAAGATATTGACGATACTTCTAAAATAATCAAAGATACTTTGGGCGAATATGGAATAGAGGTTGAAATAGGCCAAACTAAGCCCGGACCAGCTGTAACTATGTATGGATTAATTCCTGGATGGATAAGGAAATCACGACAAGTTAAGAAAACAGACGAGACCGGAGCTGTAGTAAAGGATGAGATGGGAAAACCGGTTATTGAGAAATTAGAAAACAAAATGCGAGTAAAAGTTGATAGCATAATACAAAGAGAGAAAGATTTATCTCTTGCGTTGAAAACTCCAAGTATACGTATTGAAACTCCGGTTATGGGCCAATCGTTAGTAGGAGTTGAAGTACCCAACCCTTCTTCTGCCTTGGTGGGGCTTCGGTCTATAATGGAAGAAGCTGAATTTCAAAAACTTAAATCAAAAGCAAACCTACCTATCGCTTTAGGCAAGGGTACAGGTGGACAATCAGTGATTTGTGATTTGGCAGAGATGCCTCACTTATTAATTGCTGGTGCAACTGGTAGTGGCAAGAGTGTTTGTATAAATACCATTATCTCATGTTTGATCATGGAAAAATCTCCAGAAAATATGAGGTTAATAATGATCGACCCTAAAAGGGTTGAATTAACTCCATATAATGGGATTCCTCATTTATTAACTCCCGTTGTAGTGGACCCCATTGAAGTTGTGGATTTATTGAAGAGCCTCATTAATGAAATGCTAGAACGGTATAAACGTATGGAATCTATTGGTGCTAGAAATATCGAAACATATAATCAAAAATCGATTGAACCTATGCCATACATAGTTGTCACAGTTGATGAATTGGCAGATCTTATGATGACAGCTTCTTTTGACGTAGAAAAGTCGTTATGTAGATTAGCGCAATTAGGAAGAGCGACAGGGATACATCTCATAGTTGCAACACAAAGACCATCAGTGGATGTTTTAACTGGTTTGATCAAAGCAAATTTTCCGAGCAGAATTAGCTTTGGAGTAGCTTCGCAAATAGATTCGAGAACCATATTGGATGTAACAGGAGCAGAAAAATTGCTGGGCAAAGGAGATATGCTATATTTGGGCTCGGATAATTCCAGGCCAGAGCGAGTTCAGGGGGTATATATTTCTGACAAGGAAGTCGAAGCATTGGTTCAATATTGGTCTGTTTGTCCAAAAGGTAATTTTGGGAAGGTGATATTACGATTACCTGAGGATGAAACCGACCAGGGGAATTCTGTGGAAAGTGCAGCTGTAAACAGAGATTCTATGATGGATAAGGCAATTGAACTAGCAAAATTAAATACAAAGCTGTCTACATCGTTATTGCAAAGAAAATTGAGAATAGGATATCCAAGAGCCGCGAGATTAATGGATGATTTAGAAGAAAACGGTTTTGTTGCACAAAGTGATGGTTCTAAGTCGAGAGATGTTATAATTTGATCAACTTAATATATGGTTAAAAGATAAGTGGCACCAAACCTTAGCGATTTGCTTATATCAATATCTAGAAGAAGAACCCCTGTTAACCAGAGGCTTGATTTTGGTGATGTGTGCTTAGTATGCGAAAAATCTTTATCTGAAAGCATGTTTTTTAAACAATATCATGTTTGTGAAAACTGTAATTTCCATTACACAATGGATGCAAGGCAGAGAATTAATTGGATAGCCGACCCAGACACCTTCCAGGAATCTGATAAATTAGTGTACTCTGGGGACCCATTAGAATTTAAAACCCGTTTAACTTATAAAACAAAATTGTCAGGTGATTCTGTAAGAACCGGACTGACTGAAGCAGCTGTTACTGGCATTTGTGAAATTGGCGGAGTTCCAGCGCAAATAATCGTATTAGATTTTGGGTTTATGGGTGGAAGTATGGGGTGTGTGGTTGGCGAAAAAGTAGCTTTGGCTTTAGAGCGATCATATAAAAAGAAGATAGCTTGCGTGGCAGTTGTAACTAGTGGCGGAACTCGATTTCAAGAAGGGGTTTTGTCTTTAATGCAAATGGCTAAAACGGTTACTGTCGCTAATCAATTAAAATTAAAAGGCATTCCTTTTATTTCAATATTATCTAATCCTTCAACAGGGCATACATTTGCTAGTTTTCCTAATTTATCAGATATAATTTTGGGCGAACCAGGTGCAATGGTAGGTCTTCAATCTTTACAAGTTGTCAGAAAGGAAAGTTTAAATGTTGTGCCTGATTCTGCTAACACCTCCGAATTTCATTTAAAACATGGGATGATTGATGCAGTTGTAGAAAGACCTAAATTAAAGGAAACAGTGTCGAACATTTTGGATTTACTTAGTTCCGAATATAAAATAAGCAGGAAAATTACCCGTTCGGCAAGAAACACCAGGAAAGTTAGTATTAATAAACTAAATAATGATGTTTGGGATATAGTTCAAATTGCTAGACATGACGCTAGACCAACCGCAAGAGCCTATTTGAAAAAAATCATCACCAACTTCGTTGAATTACATGGTGATCGAAATTATGGAGATGACCCTACAATTGTTACAGGAATAGGATATCTTGGGGGCCAAACAGTGGTTGTTGTAGGTCAGGAAAAACAAAAAAATAACTCGAATGAAAATTTAAAAAATGCAAAAACAACGCCTGAAGGCTTTAGAAAAGCGAAGCGTATAGTAGAACTTGCCAATAAATTTTCATTGCCTTTAATTACTTTGGTAGATACTTCTGGCCCTAAATTGGGTATTGATTCCGAAGAAAGAGGACTTGCTAACACTATAGCCACAACCATTTCAGAAATGGTGAATTTAGAAGTTCCATCAATATCAGTGATTATTGGAGAAGGAGGAAGTGAAGCTGCTTTACCCTTATTAGTTACTAATAAAACGTTTATGTTGCAGAATTCTATTCTTTCAGTTGTTTCCCCCGAAAGTGCGGCAGAGATGATTTTTCAGGATTCGAAAAAGGCCAAAGATGTAGCAGAGTCTTTGAAAATTACCGCAATCGATTGTTATGAATTAGGAATAATAGACAAAATAGTATTGGAACCGTCAGGAGGAGCTCATAATAATGTCGATGATGCTGCGAGAATTTTATCAAGGGAACTAATAAAAGAAATTTCGATGATTCAATCTTTCTCTAAGAGAAAACTAGTTTCGGATAGACAAAAACGATTTCGTAACGTTGGGGAATACTCATCCTATTTTAAACAAGCAATTTACAAAGAAGTTGGATTCCTTAAGGGATTGGTGAAAGGATAGTTATCAAGATAAACAAATTTATTTTTGCAGGTGCTCTTCTTCGTAAATTCGAATTTTAGTTTCGTGTTTCAAAGTAAGCCCAATATCATCTAATCCGTTTAACATAGTGTATTTTCTAAAACTATCGATATCGAATTTGATGTCAATGTCCCCTTCGATATCTTTAATTGATTGTTCTTTTAAATCTATAGAAATTCTGGATCCTGGGTTGGCAGTAGATTTCTCTATCAATTTATTTGCTGTTTCTTCATCTACCACAATTGGCAATATCCCAT
>CAYRIG010000034.1:0-9410 GCA_964424315.1 uncultured Dehalococcoidia bacterium
CCATTTCTGACGATATTTATACCAATAGTAAATATTGGTACTCAATACAAATACCCGACGGATGGGATATCAACTATTCTAACCCAGATTTCGTTCATATATTTCCAAATAATAGTAAATTGCAATATGAAAGTTCGGGTTTGTTGATAACTTCCAGGACTATAGATTCAAGTAAATATCCTACAATTGAAGCTTATGCGAGAGATTGGACAGTTGGACCGGGTGATGATGTTTTTTCTTTCAATATTGAAAGCCATTTAGTGTTGCCACATTTATATCCGGTGCAAGCAGATCAATATCTTATATCTTATTCCTTTGGTAGAAATTTACTTAAAAAGAGAAGAGATATCAGATATCTGCTAGGCAGACATATTATAACAGTCACAGCGTTTGCTCCTGTTTATAATTGGACAACGTCAAGTGACTTATTTACTGCTATGATTAATAGCCAAAATTCTTTTGATCCAACGTCTTATACAAATGCTCAATATAACTATTCTGTTTCATACCCTTCGTTTTGGAAGACACACCCTCCTGAGATGATTGGAGGATACAAGGTAGCTGATATTGAAAGTTCCTTGGAACTACGTGTTTTAATTTATGAAAATGAAGGTCATGAGTTCATATCTGAATATGCTGAATCGAAGGGTGTAGCATTTGGTGATGATACTTCAAATGGCAAAATATTATCTAAGCATATAGCCTATGCTACTAGGAATAATCCAAGTTACCGAATAGATTACCAATATGAATATAAAGAAGAATTGATCAAGGGGGCTGCTTTAGTAACACTTACAGATTCTAAAGCAATATGGGTATTCGTGAAATCTCTAAAGAAAGAATGGGATGATTTAAGTCCTATAATCGATCAATTATTTATCAGGTTTATAGTAGAAAATTAATAAGTGGATTTAATTAAGATACTTGGTTCCCAATATGATAGCCGGCGTAGGCTGCGATTAGTCCGAAAACTATGCTTAATATAATATTTAGCGAAGCTTTTACGTATTGACCAGATTGCCATAGATTAAGGCTTGTTACCGTTAAGGTGGAGAAGGTGGTATATGATCCTAGGAACCCTATAGTGATAGCATCTCTAACAGCGTTAGAGAAGTTTAATTTGTAAGTCGAAACAGAAACTAAGATCCCAAGTATAAATGAGCCCGATATATTAACTATGAAGGTGCCAACAATATTTTCCATCCCGAAATATATTGTTAATTTATCGATGCTGTATCTGGTAATAGCTCCACCGGCTCCACCTATAGCAATTAACAAATAGCTCATTTCATTCCTTTTTTATGATTACAAGATGTGCATGTTTTATATTTTTGATTATAACAATTTAAAATATCATTGGTGCAAAACTGGTTAAAGTTTCTTATATGTCATGTTACGATAATTCGATAAGATTGCATAATTTGATGAAAATGGCTGGTGGATTAAACAATGAATAGAATTCTTGTAACTGGTGCATGTGGTCAAATAGGTTCCGAATTGGTGCCGGAATTGCGAAATCGCTACGGTGCAGAAAATGTTGTTGCCTCTGGTCATGTAACAACTCCGTCTGAAGAAATTAAGAAAGGTGGTCCTTTTATTGAAGTTGATGTCACAGATTATGATGAGGTAAATGCAGCAATAAAATATCATAAAATTGATACCGTTTATCACTTAGCATCTATCTTATCTGCCTTAGCTGAATCAAAGCGTCAAACAGCTTATAACGTTAATTTCACAGGACTGAACAATGTTCTTGAGAGTGGTGTTGAAAACAAATTAGAAAGAGTTATGGTGGTGAGTTCAATTGGTGCTTTTGGACCCGAAACTCCAGGAGCTAATACACCTAATGAGACTATACAAAAACCTACAACTCATTACGGTATATCAAAAGTATTTACAGAATTATTGGGAAATTATTTTTCTATTAAGTTAGGTCTAGATGTGAGAGGAGTAAGACTTCCAGGGATAATAAGTTGGAAGGTTGAACCAACTGCTGGTACAACTGATTATGCGGTAGAGATTTTTTATAAGGCTATAGAAAATAATTATTATCTTTGTCCGCTTGGACCGAATACAAGATTGCCGATGATGTACATGCCAGATGCGATATCCGCCCTATTGAATTTAGCGGTGGCTGATGGCACTAAATTGAAACATCACGCTGATTTTAATGTTAATGCGATGAGTTTTACCCCAAAGGAACTTGCCGTTGCAATTCGCAAAAGACTGCCCGAGTTTCGTATAGAATATGAAATCGATCCGTTGAGGCAGGGGATAGCTGATTCTTGGCCTGATAAACTAGATGATACAGTAGCTAGGAATGAGTGGGGTTGGACACCTAAATTTGGATTAGATGAGTTGGTTGACGATATGATCGAAAACCTTTCAATTAAATTGGGTGGATAGGCTTGATATTCAAAATTAGTGTAGAAGTAGAATTGCTGTTTTAATTTTGTATTCAAATGTTTGTTTCAGTTATATTTATTTGTTTATAATTTAGATTAATTACCAAACCATATGACGTTTAGTTCTTCAACATGTGCAAAAAATGTGTAAATCGATAAGAGTTGGGATAATAGGAGCTGGCAATAGTTTAGTAGAAACACACATTCCTAGACTAACCAGGATTCAAAATGTTCAAGTAAGTGCTATCTCCAATCGAACGATTAAATCTGCTGAGATTGTATCTGAAAAATTTAAAATACCTGGTGTATTTTCTAATTGGATGGAATTAGTAAAATCTGATGAAGTAGATGCTGTTATGATCGGGACTTGGCCATATACTCACAAAGATATGGTGATAGCTAGTTTGAATAATGGAAAACATGTTTTGACTCAAGCAAGGATGGCAATGAATTTAAAGCAAGCACGTGAAATGCTCAAAATATCATTGAGCCATCCTGAATTGATTGCTCAAATAGTACCTACCCACACTCCGACTATTGTTGAAGAAAAAGCAATAATTAATTTGATAAATAAAGGGTTCATTGGAGAATTAGCTTATATAGATGCTGTGCAAAATAATGGTTTTTACGATGCAACCGAGAGTCCTTTTTGGCGAAAGGACATTGAGTTAAGTGGATACAATATTATGAGTTTGGGTCAAATAGCTGAAGGGATAATTAGATTGTTTGGTTCATTCTCTTCAGTTGCTGCAACTACAAAATTGTATAATCCGAGAGTTGATTTTAAGGATGGTAGTAGCAAATTGGCGACAATACCAGATCATGTTGAGGTGATCTGTGAAATGGATTCCGGGATAACTGCACATTTGAGATCTAGCGATGTTGTTGGTTTAGATTCAAGCCAGTTATTAATATTTGGAACAGAAGGAATATTAAGATTCGATTATAATACAAAAACTTTATATGGCAGGCATAAAAAAGAAAAAGAATTGTATCGGATAGAAATACCAGGCCAGATGGAAGAAGAGTTTGATGTAGCAGATAGATTCATCGGCGCTATTAGAGGAGATATAGATGTTTCACATACAACTTTTGAGGAAGGTTTCAAATACATGGAATTTACGGAAGCTGTATCGATAAGTTCAAAATATGGTGAAACAATAGATTTGCCACTGTAGTTTATATATAACCGATATACTTTAATCTATCTATCGAAAATTGTCTGTTTTTGTTATTTTCTCGATTAGTTATCCAATCAGGGTGTCTTGTCAATAAAGGAAAAGTAGCTCGTGCCCGTTTCTCCTGTTCTACGGCTTCATGAGCGGAGGCAATTTGTTCTTTCGTAGTAGGATTTTTGAAATAACCCAATGTTATCAATCTTCTGTCTTCCGAACCTCCATAGCTGCCATGCCATAAGTGATTATCAAACATAATGACATCACCTAGTTCAATTCTAGTGTTATAAGCTGGAACTTCTTGAACATCTAAACCACCAGAATCCTTTTTGATTTCTTGCAGGTCGAAAGATTCTTTCAAACGAATATTTTTGAAGTCAGAGTGTAGAGGTTCTTTATGAGATCCGGGTATAACTCTTAAAGCTCCAGTATTCTCATTCAAACTTTGAAGATATATTCCAAATTTTAATCCTTTCCAATGTTTGGCTTGGGTATCTGGGTGCCAATCAGTTCTATTACCTGAAAATGAATTAGCTGAGCTGAATGACCCAATTGCTTGTCCTTCTAAAATTTGGTTTGCCAAATCGAGAAATTTGTTTTTTTCCAATATAGAAGCTAAATATGGAGTGTCTGGACCCATATTCCACCAATTTAACTGTTTTCTAAAACTCTGTCTCTCGGTTTGGCTGTCTGCTCTGGCTAATCCAATCTCAAATTCAGAAATTATTGTTTTAAGCTCTTCATGACCAAGCATATTTTTTATTAAGATGAAACCAAATATGTCGTAATGTACAAGCTCTTGTTTAGAAAGCATTATTTTATGTCTCCTAATATTTGTATTGTTGTTTGAATTAACTATTTTTTAATTTGTTGTCAACCCAATCCGATATTTTTTAAATATTTGCGAGTTCTTTTAGCAATTATTAGTGGCATGTCATGGTTGGGTTGATACATATCTTGTTCCACAGTAATTATCCCACTATAGTTGGTTTTTCTAACAATGTGTGCAAACGTTTCAAGATTTATGATTCCTTTATCCGGCTCACAAAAAACTCCCTTTGAAATTGCTTCAATCATAGAGGAATTTTTATTCCTAATTTGATTTAATATGCCAAGATTCAAGTTTTTCAAATGGATATAAGTAATACGTTCATTATGTTTTTCGAAAAATGAAATTGGATCGCCACCTGTGTAAGCGTGGTGTCCTGTGTCAAGTAGCAAAGATACAAGGCTTGGGTCTGTACAGTCAAGAAACCTTTCTATTTGCTGTTCGGTTTCTATATGCGTTTCTGAGTGAGGATGAAATACTGTTGGCAGATTGTAGGACTCCATTGCCAATTGGGCAAATTTGTGAGTGTTCTCGATAAAGATTTTCCATCGATCTTGGTCCAATACTTTATCAACCTTAGGAATTCCTGTGCGTATGTCTCTGTAGACATCATCAATCAATACTATATGTAAAGGGTTTAATTCAGATCCTAATGTAGCAGTTTCAATTAATTTCCTGCAAATATTTTTCCAATCTGTTCTTATGTCTAAGTGTCCTGCCATCACTGTTACAGCAGAAAGTTTTAAGTTGTATTTTTCAAGCTCTCTTTTTAAAACTATTGGGTCGGTTGAGAGATATCCGAATGGTCCTAGTTCTGTATATTCATATCCGGCTTCTGATATCTCTTTAATGTATTGTTTCCAATTGATTTGCAATGGACTTTTGGGGCTTGATATTCCCCAAGAATCAGGTCCGGTTCCAATCTTAATGTTCATACAATATCCATTAATAATATGATGATTGAAAACAGTGTTGGATTATTATTTATTTTGATGTGAATCCTCCATCTACAGGTATCACAGTCCCTGTGAGTGAACGAGGAGCCTTGGTACATAACCAAAGAATCGTTTGTGCAATTTCTTCAGGTTCAACCAAACGTCCAGTAGGAAGTCTGGAGCTAATAGATTTTTCTTTTGATTCGTCATCTATCATGTGTTTAATTAAATCAGTTCTTGTCCACCCTGGAGATATTGCATTTATTGATATACCAGCTTTTGCATATTCGAGAGCAGCGGTTTTGGTAATCCCAATAACTCCGTGCTTAGCTGCAACATAAGCAGAAGCATTTGGCAAACCAACTATGCCGGCTATAGATGATATGTTAACTATTGCACCTGACTGATTTGTTACCATTTCAGATATTTGATATTTCATGGATATGAAAACACCAGTTAAGTTAATTTGGAGTAGTTTATTCCATTCATTTACAGAATAAGTGTGCGTTAATGCTCTTGCACCGGCTATACCTGCACTATTAACACCAATGTCCAGTTTTCCGTATATTTCAATACATTTACCAACAGCTTTTTTCATTTGGTCTGGGTGTGAAACATCTGCTTTTTCGAAAAAGCTTTCTTCACCGTTTTGTATTATGTGATCAGCAGTTTTTTGACCGTTGGTGGAATCAAAGTCTATTAAAAAAGTTTTTATCCCATGTTGAGCAAGACATATTGATGCATGTTTACCTATTCCAGATCCTGCACCCGTGATCATCGCTATTTTTGTATTAGGAGTTCTATTCATTAAAATCCTTTGATGGGTTAACTTGGTTTATTTAATTAAGGATAAATAATAACACTATAGCAAGTAACCAAGTCAAACGTTTGTTGTATGGGGAAATGTCTGTTTTAGCTGTCGAACGAAATGCGGAAAATAAGTATTAACGCAATAAAAAATATTTAGGTAGTTCTAAAAAAGTTATGTTGATTAAGCTATACGTTCTTTTAAAGAGGGATTTATATTATTCGTCTTCTGGATAGTGGTAGAAGTGGATTTCGTTTTTGTCGTAACCTTGTTCTTCAATCGAAGAATCAGGTATTTCATCCAATATACTGCCAGCATATATTTCTCTAAGTGCTTGATGTATTTTTAACTTTATATTTAAGCCAACTGGTTCTTTATTGTATATAGCGTTGGAATTAGATATCTCTCTGAGGAGCCAAAGTTCAGGTTCAGTTAATTCAACTGGCGCTTTTGCGTGTTTACCTGCTCGTTGTTGTTCGTGAGCTTCGATAAGTGCACCGCCTAATTTTGATAAGAGTTCTGCACTAGCCGCTGCGCCAGCACTTGGCGCAACTACACGGTGAACATATTTAGACAAGTCACTGTCATCCAATTCTCTATGTAAGGTCAAGGAATCATCAACAAAACATAGTTCATTTTTGGTTAATTCTATTTGCATAACAACACCAACCTTAACAGGATTTATCGAACTTACACTATCTTTCGGATGATAACATATTTATAGGAATATTGTTAGTAATAAAAACTTCGATCATAGGTGATTAAGAATCCTAATAAAATAGAAATATGGCGGTTTTAGATGTATTGGTTGAGCGAGGAGTTTAATGTATAATCTTGAAAACGCAATGATTTGGTGTATTTTAGGAATCAAACATTAAATTTTGCTTATAAAGAAAATGAATTTTCCTGCCACCGGAGGTTATTTAATGTACAAGTGGATTTTGTTAGTAATCAACCTGGGTTTATTTATTGGCTTAATTGCTTGTGGTGGTCCTACAACTGCCAGCGAGGAGAGGTTTCAAGCGGCGAAAGCTTCGAGCGTTGGTATAGCGACAGAAATTGAGTTTATTGCTGGTGATGGTACCATAACGGGACCAAGCACTTCTAATTCAGGTTGGGTGAGGTTTACATTAAAAAATGACGGTTCATCCACAGCTAATATGGCTCTGGTCAACCTGGGATCAGGTAACAGCGTAGAAAGTTTGTCTTCTCACGTTTCTCAAAATAAAACGCTTCCTGATTGGGCTTATCCTTCAGCTGGAATTGCTGATACAGCAACTGGTTCAACAGCTAATGTGACACTGATGTTGGATGCCGGAGAATATGCCGTTGTAAGGTATGAAGTGGCGGAAAACGGCTCATCTTATCCAGTAAGTGGTGGGATTTTGCCATTTACAGTTACCCAATCAGATGCAGTAACTGAAGAACCTGTTGCTACCGTGATAGTAAAAATGCAAGATATTGGAGTGGTAATACAACCAGTAAAAGCAGCAGGTAAAACTTTAGCTTCTCCAATAAAATCAGGTAAGCACATTATACGTATAACAAATGAAGATGATGTAGTGCACGAATTGAAGTTTCGCGACATGGACACTGGAGTTTCACCTGATGAAGATCCTATGTGGATAAAACAAAGAGGATGTTTTGTCGATCAAATTAAATTAAAAGATAGTGTGACATCTGCAGGTGGTGGTGGGCAGCATGTGCGACTAGGTCCCGCCTGTGATGAAAATGATGAACGGATGTCTCCAACAGAGCCTCCTGTGAATAGCACTTCTGTTGGAGGGGTTATGGGTTTAGCTCCTGGTAAAACGGCATACGTTGTTACAGAATTAAACCCAGGATATTATTATATATACAGTGCACTTCCAAATGCAGAAAATGGCGAACCAGATTTCTTGCATGAATATATACAAGAATTTATAGTATCTTATTAATCTGAATAAATTTGCCAAGATAAACTAATTGGAAAAGTTCAATCTAGTTTTTATATTTCATAGAAATAAATTCCGAGTGATGATTTATATCGGGGAACCAACGAGGTTTTAACCGAATAGGAATAATTATGAAGTTGACAGTACCTCTAGATATTAAAACTGCAGATAATTTATCTGAGTTTTGGAGAAATATATTTGGCTCAGAAACAGATCCAGATCTTCCTAAACATGTTTTTACAGGAAGCGAATCTGATTATAATACTAACCTGGTATATCTTGAAAAAGAAAATGACACGATAGCGTCAACTTGTGGAGTCACTAAGGCTCTAAAAATACCTGATATCGGTGGATTTGGTGAAGTTGCTACTGATCCATCATTTAGAAAAAAAGGATTGGCAACAAAATTGTGTGAGATTGCTGTAGACGATTTTCGTAATGATGGCGGAGAGGCGTTATTTTTGGGTACCGGTAACCCAGCTGCAGCAAGGATTTATCATAGATTAGGTTGGAGAAAGATTCCTGGAACTAGTGTGATGGTTAATATCACTAGTGGAAATTCTCCAGAAGAATATCTTGTTCAACGGTTTAGTACATCTGATGAAGAGGATTTGGCAATTGATACTGCAACTTCTGCTGCAAGGATACCCATAATTCCTTTACTCGTGAATCCTCATGATTGGCATGTTTTGGATGCTAATGTAGGGATGTATTCAACTAGATATGATACTCAACATTCATGCATGGGGTTATATCGAAGATATTCATATATAAAGGTGGATGGACGAGGTGAATGGTTTACCGCTTCGACAAAAGATGGGAGAATTGTCGGAATTTCGAGTGCTAAATTGATAGATAAACAGATAGGCCAAATTGATGGGTTTGCAAATTCCCGATCCCAAAATTGTTGGAGAGATTTAATGAGCGCGGCAATAGAGTGGTTATGCTATAAAGGTGTTAATATGATATCTGCAAAAATTTCCGTAGAAGACGAAGAAAAACGATCAAAATTCAGAGAAATAGGATTTGCGGCGTTGTCAAATAAAAAAGGTAAATTTGAGTATGCCTGTAGAGAAGTGGACTCTCTAGAATTGCGCCTGCTTGTCTGATAGTTATAAAATTAACTTATAAGATTCGGTACGCCAGTATCCTGTAGCATTTTTAAAGTCATTTCTCTAAATTCCTCTCTTACATCTCTAGTAGGTGGTCTATTTCTACTTGAACCTAATCCTACTAATTCCATGCAAAGTTTATCTAAATAACCATCTCCTGCTGTATATTTACGCATTTCTGCCCATACTTTATAGAACGGTACAACCACTTT
>CAYRIG010000035.1:0-9349 GCA_964424315.1 uncultured Dehalococcoidia bacterium
AATAAGGCCTGTTGATAAAGCCCATATTCTGAAATAGAAAATATCCTAACAAAAATAACAGGCATGGCAAAACTCATTAAAGCGGCCAATGCTTTTCCTATAAAAACGTAAGCACCTTGAATAATTAATGGTTTTTCGTTTGAATTAATAAATTTTTCTTTGAGTTTA
Organism: uncultured Dehalococcoidia bacterium; assembly: GCA_964424315.1. Taxonomy (GTDB): domain Bacteria; phylum Chloroflexota; class Dehalococcoidia; order Lucifugimonadales; family OSU-TB39; genus OSU-TB39. The sequence continues at coordinate 169 of CAYRIG010000035.1, forward strand.
TCTAATTAGTCGAATAAAATTTTCTTTTTAGTAATTGATTTCAGGAATTTAAGTTCATTTAAAGCAATCGGTTTGATTTTAGAAATTCGTGAAGTCACTGCGGGATATTTTAACGAAAAGGCATTTGGAGTGATGTTTTCTGATAAATCTAATGTGAATCCGTCTACCGATTCAGCAAATATTTTTACGTAACTTTCTCTTCTCCATTCCCCATCAGAGATGTAGGTCACTCCAGCTACTGTTTGCATTTCGACTGCCATGGGTATTGCGTTATCTAGTTGAGTGGTTATCAGTTCTAAATTTTTCCCCCCATGTTTTTTTTCTTCCATCAGTTGTTGAATCCATACAGGCCTTGGTAAGCTGCCAACGACAAATGTATCAAATCTATTTAAGTTATTATTTTTGTGTTGAGTCATTTGATTTACCTTTTGATTTAAATCTTTCTGAAAATTGTTCTTGAGTCGCTTTTGTAGCTAATATTATCCACGCAATAACAATTATAAACAAAAACCGCTGATAGAGTCCTCGATATTCTGGATGGAGGTTAAATTCGAATATTAGCCCTGTTGAAAAAACCAGTGGAGTTAATATCAATGAAAATATTTTGATTATAGTGAATCGATTGATTCTTTTAAGTGTTATTGGGGATAGTGCGATTAAAAGCCATATTGAATAAAAGCTTATCCTAGCTAAAATTTCGTGTACTCTATCCTCGGTAAATGAACCTATAATGTAATTGTAATTTCCTATCTTGAAGAGTGATGTAGCCAGGCCTGTTACTCCATAGCTTACAATCAGTGAACTATTAATGATTTTAGCTTCTATTGATCTTGAACTAAAATACAACAAAGGTATCAAGCCCTGGATTAAAAGCGAATATATTATACCGGTTAACACCAATAACCAATCATATTTTTGATTGGATTTACCTAATCCACTGATTGTTTCTGAGACGAAACTATAGTCAGTTGATATGAACGTAGCTAATGTCGTAATTGAGACAAAAGAAATGATTGCTGAATATACTGATATAGAAAATATATATTTTTTCATTAAAACTACGGACATTAAGTATATAGGTGACGCGACTTGTATCAGTAACTTAATTCGTTTTGATTGTGTTATTCATCAAATTGAGCACCGCCCCTGGTGGGTTCATTCATTTTTGTCATAAATTCTTTCACTACATCTTTTAGATGGTTTCCATTCGTTAGCCTTTGTTCTAAATGGACCATCCTTTGAGGAGTAGCAGTCTCAATCATAATATCGCCATAAGGTTTTTCCACCCAACTCGCTGCCATACCCGATATCTCATTTTTCAAATGTTCGATATCTTCACTTTTGTATCTTCGTTCGAAATTCATAGTAAACATACGTCGTCTTGAATCGCCACCTGCAGAACTATGTTTGATTCTATGATCGAACATCAGCATATCACCTGGAGTAGATGGAATAGGATATGATGGTATTTGATGTTGGAGTACTCCCCAGACTTTTTCCGTGTCGTCTTTTCCTGTATTAGGTATCACTTCATTTAATTCGTCAGCGTAAGTGTTTCCGTAATGAATACTTCCTGGAAGGACCCGTAAACACCCTGAATCAGCTTCTACTTTGTCTAAATAAAATGCTATTTTCAGTGACCTGTATTTTTTTGTTTCAGAAGAATCAGAATGCCAGCGAGTGTCGCCTACATATAAATTCCCGTCACTACCACTATAATTAAAGTCGTCACCTAGTATGGATGAGACTGGGCCAGTGATTCGAGGGTCATCGATCAGACTAGATAAAAATACGTTTATATCTATGAAATGTATGATTGAGGATCGCCTTTTAAAGTCATGTTGTTGATTGTGATGACCACCATTGGATGCTATCCATACATTTTCAAATTCTTTAGTGATCTTTGAAATATCATCTTTGAATAGCCCGGTAAATTTTAAAAATCCGAAGGTATTGAAGTAGTCTAATTGTTGGTTACTTAATTTCATTTTTTACGTTCCATAATAAATAGATTTCACAATTCAACATAAAATTCTCCATTGATGTTTGATAAGTATGAATATATCTTTAATTAATATGATACAAGCAAACAAATGGAAAAATATACGGCAAATTGCTGCATGGGCAAGTTACGATATAACTAACACCATATTTTTTATTGGTGTTGTTGGTATTTTTTTCCCTTTATGGGTTACTAACGACATAGGTGGTAACGATGCTACGGTAGGTTTTACTATGTCAGCTGCAATGATAGTTAGTTTAGTACTAGCACCGTTTTTTGGCACGCTGACTGACCATTATCTCTCAAAGGTTTGGTACCTAGGTGTATTTACATTTATTGCAATCCTCGCTGTGCCTCTAATAGGAGAGGTACCTTTTAATTTAGCCTTGATTCTTTATTCCATTGCTATTGTTTGTATATTTTTAGCTGGTATTGCTTACAATGCTTTACTAAACAATATCAGTACCCCTCAGAACATAGGGACGATAGCTGGCATAGGAGTTGGGGTAGGATACCTTGGAGCTGTTTTGATAGTCGTGATTGCAGCAGAATTGGCGGTAGATCTAGGTAATATTTTTGGCTTCAGGATAAGTTCTATTTTAATGTTCGTTGCATCATTGCCTGCTTTATTTCTTTTACGTCCCGAAGAAAAACTTTTAGGTAATATAGGGTTTAAAACGATTATAAAGAAAACTTTATATGACCTGTACCTCGTTTTTATAGAAATAAAGAAATATAAGTATGTCTCTCGATTTATGATTGCTAGGTTTTTTTATGCTTGGTCTTTAAACACTGCGCAGTCGTTCGCGATTTTATTCGGAACAGAAACCGCAGGTTATTCTGCACGATATGTAGAATATTTGTTGTTACTTGGGATTTTGGTGGGAATACCGAGTGCATTTGTGTGGGGAAAACTAATTGACTTGATAGGAGCAAAAAAATCAATTTCTATAGGTACATTCTTTTGGTCAATCTGCTTAATTATGGTAGCTATTGCACCATCAGTTGAGATTTTAGGGGATGGCTTTTGGATCACCATGGGAGTGATATGTGGTTTTTTGATTCCTGGTATTTGGGTGACTGACCGACCTTTGATGTTACAAATAACTCCTCCTGAAAAATCTGGGCAATTTTTTGGATTGCATGGAATGGTGGGTAGGATAGCCTATATAACAGGTACTTTCGTTTGGGGTTTGGTAGTCGTTACACTAGGTATTGGTCAGCAGGGAGCGATTATAAATCTAGCTATTTGCACTTTCGTAGCTTTTATTATAATGCAATTTGTAGTGGTTAAATCTGCTAGGTGAATCAAATAATTTTAATGGTTGTAATCAAATCAAACCTAAGTGAATTGATTTCTTGCGTATTTCTATTATTTGTCTTCTTTGTTTTTTCAATTTAAGACCGTCTTTTGTTGCATGAGCTAGGTCAGAAAATTCGTAAACATCAAATCCAGCAAACCTAGAATCATTAAATGTTGATTCGTAATCATCTAAATATTGATTGAGACCAACTGCTCTGCCAGTATAGCGATTTAGGTACAAGGGTATTTTATTTTGATTTAATTTACCCAAAGCTTTTTTAGCTACAGGGTCGGCTAATGATCTGTTTAAATCTTGCCTGTTTGCTGTTTGGGTAGGAGGATCTTCCCATCCTTCGAACCAACTAGTACGGAATGTGGCTCCGTCAACCAATTTTTCATTTACCCATGCTTCCCAATCGAAAGTTATATTTGGAGGGAAGCCCAAAATTTGTCCATGAACAGGATTTTCTCTAAATGCCTCAGTGTGCATATGAAAATGAAATTCTTTCCCAAGGCTCCTAGCTTTGTGGCTGCTTTTTCTAATGAAGTCGGAATAAGCTCTGCCTCTGATATTGCTTAGCTTGGTTATATCTGTTTGATTGTCAGAAGGTTCATAACCGTTCTCATTAATGAATTTCTTGATAGTTGGAGAGTCGAAGCCATATTCATAGGGAGCGTCAACCAGGTTGCCATGGGAAGATATTCTAATATCGATGCCGTCGACTCCGGTAGCTAATACACGGTCTACCCACCCATCCCATAATTTTTGTACCTCAGGGTACATTTCACATGGCGTAGAAGGCAGATAGTTATTTTTGCCTTTTGCTACTGCTATGATTCCTCCTCTTTGATGTGTATTCCAGTTGTTTATTACCTCTGGTGGTTTATTGGATGAATCAAGTGAACCTAGTAGAGTTCCAAATCCAGAGTCAAATTCCAAGCCTCCTGTACGGAAATTTCTTGGGCTGTGCCATACGGTACTGAGTGTTGCAATTTCAGAAGGAATTATTTTGGATTTATGATATGGCTCAATCATAGATACTGCAGTGTTGACAAAATCTCCGTTCTCATCTTGAAAATCAGTAGTCACCAATACATATTTTTCTTTAATATTTATATCATCTAGAGTGATAGTTGAAATTGGCTGCCCACATTCAGTCACGGTTTCACCATAATAATCCCTTGTCTTTTTCTGAGCGGGCTCTATGGATGTTTTAAATGTTGGATTGATATCTATCTTTTTATATTCATAGTTATTGTTACTAGTCCAAATCTGTATATTTTCTGCTTTTATTCTGGTGGGAGAATCATCTTTTTTCAATAATTTTATTCTGTCTATATTAAGATTTGTATAATCAGGCCCATCATATGGTTTCCTTTTCATACGCGTGTGCGGATATTTGTCTAAAAATGGTATTACTTGGCCTACATTTCCACCGATTCTTTGTATTCCATTGGAATCAAATAAATCAGATCCTTCAGAATGAGAACCAGACATTCCTAGGTTATACGGTTTAATAACTCCGTATATTTCTAACCCGTGCCTGTGTGCTATGGGAACAGCTGCCTTTAAAGGTTCTCCAATATCTGCAATAGTTTGAGGACCGTAGGTAAAAATCCCATTATATATGTAAATATTACCTGCCCAATATGAATCCTGTTCTACGTCACCGTAATACAACCAGTATACGCGCGAAGCTCCCATGTACCGAATCTGACACATTATTTCATCTATTAATTTTAAAGAGAAAGGACCGTAAATTACATCATCTGGGAAATCAACGGTGACCGACAATACGAATTCTTCACTTCTGCTTTTCGTTTTTTCACTCATTTACTTTCCTCTCGATAGTTTATGGGTACATTACATAAACTATAATTTTATTTTTCAGTTGTTTGTGCGTTATTTATCACAATTTCACCCATAATAGAATTGTCGGGGAATACTCTGTATTGAGCTACTTGTCCTTTTATGGAATGCTCTACTTCCCAAACCATATTTCCCTGTTGGTCTACTTCGAATATATAAAAAGGACCACAGCAATTACCGGATCTTATAACATCCATAGATAAAACTCCTCCTGCAGAATCAGGAAGTTTCATTCCAAAAAGCATTACAGTATTTCCGTTATCGAGTCTTATAGAAGTTCCACAGCATGGTGCAAAGAGAGCAGGTCTTGTATATTCCCAAACTTTTCTTGCTGTCATTGTTGTAGTGTCAATAGCTAGTTCAAGTATTCTGGAATATGGACCACCTTCCTCCAGTGGTCTTCCGTTGCCATTATCTAATAAAAGTATATTGCCATTTTTGAGTAAAGTAGCATCATGAGGGTCGTAAAATTGGTCAAATTTATTAGGAAACGTGAAATCACTTCCAGGTCCACCTAGTCTCCATTTTAAATTTTTGTAATCTTTGTCTATGAGTATTACTTGGTCAAGATGTTTGAATGTAGTTAAAACATCTCCATTATCGTACATTTTTGCAGAGTTTCCATGACTCCAATCCTGTACTTCATTGTTTCTATCGCATCCGCCCCACATCACTGCAGGTAGCGTACTGTTCGAATCCGGTATTGTGCGTTCAGATGGATTTACAAAGTCGAAGATGTTCCAAACAATATTGTTTGCACCTGTTTTTTGATTCCATATTCCAATTGTATCGCCTTCTTGAGGTATTTGTTTGTCATCATAGCCATCGTATCCGATTATTCTTGACATATATAAAATTTTACTATCATTAATTACCTGGATTTCGTGATGCATGGGACCAAATTCAGTACATATATCGTTTAATCTTGAAACCTCTTTGCCGTCTGGTGTTATCTCAACCAATCCAGTGGCTGTGGTTCCAGAATGGTCTCCAGCTATATAAACTATGTTACCGTTGGATTTTCTGTCCATCACATATGGTTGATCGCCAGCTATTCCTTTGTAGTACCAGACAATATCACCGAATTGATCATAAGCTACCAACCCCATAAATCCCTCTACCCTAAATTCTAGGAATGTTATATCCTTTGTAGGTTTGCCAGATATGACATTGAACTCTGCATTTTTAAGTGTTTCAGGTAATTCACCGGTTTCAAATATACCCACAGGACCTGGTGAAAGCTTTTCATTTTCTGAGACAGTGAAAACCTGGTATTCATAAGCAGTTTCTGCTTTTAAATTAAACAGGTCTATTTCAAATTGAGTTTCATTAGATTCAACGATTTTAGATCTTAAACGTTTTTCGCTGTTCCAATATTCGACGAACACATGGCTTGGTCCGTCAAGATTGCCGTTAACTTTGACTATAAGCGAATTGTCTGGTGATAATTGCGTCGAAGAATTCAAAACTTGCGGTAATGGTCCAACTAAATCGCAAGATACATGAATTAAGAAACTGAGTAACAATATAACAAATAAACCTATTTCTATGAATATTTTGTTTGTTGGGGTCCAATATATGTTTGGCATCTATAATAATCCTAATAAAATTAGATAACATTTTGTATTAATCTGTAAAAATCAAATGTAATCATACTAGTTTATTGCAGAAATTGGGATAAAAAATGTAACACATAATATCCAAATTCTTAAATTAATTAACGTATATTCACATACTCCAAGACTCGGGATTAGCTTGATTTTTACAATAACCACCATAAATATATTTACTTTCCAATACAAAGAGAATAGTTAAACATGTTTTGAAATTCATGTATTGGGACGGCAATTGAGAAATTGTGGTGAAAATATGCTGGTGAACTTGCCTGTTTTAAGGGGTTGACACAACTTCCAAATCGAATATAATCTTCCTGTCGTTTGTTAAGAGACCGTTAGCGTTGTGCTAACTTGTTTTACTCTTAACCAAGTAGAATGTGTACAAAATTAGTGCAAATTCTTAATAAAAAAGGGAGGGTTAGATATGCCTTCATTGAAAACCAGCATTAGATTGCTGATAACGATGGGTTTGGTAGCATCATTATTTGGTGTCATAGCTTGTTCTTCTGATGAAGAAGAAACAACAGCCCCTGCTGCAGCTCCTGCTGCTGCACCTGCTGCGCCTGCTGCGCCTGCTGCAAAACCTGCTCCGGCTCCTGCTAAGAAAGAAGAGCCAGCTGCTCCTGCTGCACCTGCACCAGTTACAGCTAATTTCAAGGGAACATTCGTATGGGATGGACCTGCACCGACTAGCTATAGTGAAGCTCCAATGTTAGCTGCTAAAGTTCAGTCTGGTCAATTGCCAGCCGTCGAAGACAGATTGCCTAGTGAACCTATGGTTGTTTCTGTTGTAGACAGTATTGGTGAGTATGGTGGAACTTGGAGACGAGCTTTCACAGGCCCTAACGATGGACAGAATGCTGACCGTCTTATGATGGACATGGACCTCTATTTCGACTTAGATGGTACTGCAGTTATTCCTAACATCGGTAAGAGCTATGAAGTAAGTTCAGACGGTTTGATATATACACTTCACCTCAGAAAAGGTATGAAGTGGTCAGATGGTACTGCATTTACTGCTCAACACTACCAAGATTGGTGGGATAATGTGATTTTGAACGAAGAGATCAATCCTGGTCGTAACGGTCAGTTAGGTTGGTCAGGTTATTCACCAACTGGAATTAAAGCAGTTGATGACTCAACAGTTCAATTCACATTGCCAGAAGCTGCTGATGGTTTCTTAGACCAATTAGCAACCTATCGTATTGGTGGATTCACCCTTCATGGAAGAATTGCTGACGGATCATATGGTCCTTGGCACTACATGAAAGACTATCATCGTGATTTTGTAGCTGATCAAGCTGCATACGACGCAGAAGTAGAAGCTGCTGGTCACGAAAACTGGGTTCTTTACTTCAAAGAGAAGTCAAATCCTCTTCGAAATGGTGAAGTACCTGTAGTTTCTCCTTGGTATAACACTTCTCCAATTACAGAGCAGATTTATACTTGGGAAAGAAACCCATATTACTGGGCAGTTGACCCTGCTGGTAATCAGCTTCCATACATAGACAAGATCTCCATGATCTTGACTGGTGAAAAGGAAGTACTTAACTTGAAAGCTATTGCTGGTGAGATCGACTTCCAGCATAGGCATATTGACATGGCTAAAGTACCTGTAATAAGGGAAAATGAAGCTAAGTGTAATTGTGTAACTCAATTCTGGCCATCTCCACACGGAGCACAGGCTGGTGTTACAGTTAACAACACATATGGTTTAGGTAGTAACTTAGACTATACAGCTGACGCTGAAGTACAGAAGTGGTTACTTAACAAAGACTTCAGAGTTGCTTTGTCACAAGGTATTAACAGACAGAAGATTAACGAAGTTGTATTCCTTGGTCTTGGTACCATAATGCAACCTACATTCATTAAAGGCCACCCTTTCTATCCTGGCGACGCAGTTGCTCAGATGTATACAAAGCGTGATCTTGCAGCCGCTAATGCATTGTTAGACTCTATTGGTCTTACAGCAAAAGATGGTGATGGATACAGACTACGAACAGATGGGTCTGGTGAGACTCTCCAGTTCGAGTTGGCTTATATAGCTAACTATTTCGTAGACTATGAAGGCATTGCTGAAGTAGTACACGAAGACTGGAAAGAGATCGGAATCAAGACTAATCTAAAAGCTGAAGACGTGAAGTTATTCGCAGACCGCCGAGGCAAGAACGAGCATCAGATGATTGCTGGTGGTGCTGGTGGACAGCGATATCCTTTGAACCTGAGTGAGTGGTTCTCTGCAGGCCAAGCTTACAGAAACTGGTATCAGGAAAAGGCTTCAGGTACTTCCGGTGGAATGGGCGGTAGCTCTATCGTTCACGTCCCAACTGATCCTAACATCCTTCGGTTAGCTGAATTGACGGATGAAGCTAAAAAGCTTCGCTATCCTG
>CAYRIG010000036.1:0-9286 GCA_964424315.1 uncultured Dehalococcoidia bacterium
AAAAACCAGATAATTGCAAATCTGAAAAATCCAGACAATGATTGTATGTTGGCTGATTCTGTGAAAAATAAAAATGATGTGGTTGAATATATTATTAATACGAGCAGTATTATGATCGGCCATTTGATAATACGTTTCATTACCGTCTGAGTTTACCATGCATTTTCACGTTTTTCTTGGTATAGTGAACTGTATTAACAGGTAATTATTTGTCGATACCAAAATGCCTCATACTGAAAATCATAAAGATTCAAAGTTTGATTTTGTATATGATTTACAAAAAGAAATTCCACGCTGGGTGACCCACGGATTAATAGACTCAGACCAATCTAAAGATATATTAGAATATTATAAGGTTACCGCTGACACTCTTAAAACCGGACGTACTTATGCGAGATTGGTAACAATATTAGCTACTTTTGGGGCGATATTGTTGGGGTTAGGAGTAATACTATTTTTCGCTTCAAATTGGGATGAATTTTCTTTTTATTTCAAATTTGCCTTAGTGATCATCTTATTGATTGGATCTAATTCTACAGCCTATTTTCTAAAATATATAAAGAGGTATGAAAGAATAGGAACTGGTTTATTTGGCTTAGCATCAATCTGGTTTGGTGCTAGTATAATTTTGATAGGACAACACTATCATTTCGATTTTGACAATCCAGATTTTCTTATTTGGTGTTTTGCAGGGATATTTCCAATATCATATTTGATTAAATCGAGATTGGTTTTAATATTGGCTACAGCGATTGGAATAATTTGGCTTGGATGGACATCTAGTGAGTTGTTCCATGAAGATTTGACTCCGATTTTACTTTTGTCCGGGGCTATTTCCTTTGGAACTGTGCTATACCTGATAGGAATATTACATAATGGGTTTCTGAACATGCGTGTGTTTGGAAACACTTATATTTTGTTTAGCTCAATTATTTCAATCGCAGCTTTATATTTATTGTCTTTCGCCGACATTCACGAGGATCTTGAAGGTGTTTTAGTTATTAACGCGTTGGGAGTCATACCGCTAATTATCAGTACTGTCATTTTTGCAACTTTAACGTTTTTCAATATGCGCTTGGCAAGATCTGATACATCTGTATATACGAGTGGTAAATTAGAACTAATATCATTAATAACAATACACTTATTGTCTTATGTGGTTTTACTGCATCCCAATATATCTGAATATTTATATTTCATACTATTCAATTTTGTAATCATCGGTGCTTCAGCGGTTTTTATTCTTTTAGGTGTATCCGATAGACGTTCCATCATGGTAAATATTGGTGTCAGTTTGTTCGCTCTAATAGTCGTTACGCGATATATTGATTTGTTTATGGGAATGTTGCCTACTTCTTTGTTTTTCATCGGTGGCGGACTAGTTTTGTTTGTAGGTGGGTTTATTTTAGAAAAATCACGTAGAAAACTTCTTTATAATTTTGCTAGTGAGGGACAATTGGAATGAAGGCTAGGTTTAAAATAGCACTTGTTTCCATAATAGTATTACAAATTGTATCTTTGGTAGTATTTGTAATATACCAAGAAAATTTAAAAGATACTGGTACAAAAATTGTTCTTCAAACAATACCTATAGATCCCCGTGATCTTTTACGTGGTGAATATGTTGATCTTAGGTATGAAATATCTGATGTAACTGTTGAAAACATGAGCTGTTATAGACTTTGTTTGGGTTATGACTTAGAAGATTCAAGTAACCGCTCGAGATCTAGAAACGATTTTTTATCATCAGCCCAGGGTCAAACTATCTATATCCTTTTAACCAAAGAACCATACCGACGTTCATTAAGCGAAATAGAACCTAATTTATTAGACTCATCTTGGTACGTTTATGATATTAGTGAATCTAATAGTTTTAATAACAAACCAGAAGAAATAGAGTCGATTGTTATGAAAGGTAGGATAGAAGAGATTGAAGAAGTCTTTACAGGGATAGATTCTCTGATAAGGATAACCGTTGATTATGGGATAGAGCAGTATTTTCTTGAAGAAGGTAAAGGTGTAATGGTTGAAAATGCTGATGATGTAAAGGCTGAAGTAACGATAGCTAATAATGGAAAAGCCTTTATTACAGATCTTATTATTGACGGTACGTATTTAAATCAATCAGTATCCGATTAAAATGTCGCTAATTCTATTTGCTACTATTTCATCTTCTTCTTCGTTAAGAGTATGAATACTTATTCCTATAGTATTTGCATCTATATCTGAAACCCATATTCTAGGATATCCTGCATCGAGCTTGGATTTAATTTCTGTAGCGGTCATTCCTAACTGATCAGATTGAATGTTTACCTTAAGATAGTACGGTACGTAGTGATGAATTTGTGTACGCTCTGTTTTAACATTTGGGATATTGTTTAAAATATTTTCAAATGTCTGAAACCTTGATTCGTAACCAAGGATTCTTTCTTCATGATTCATAGTGAACCAGTCTTCAATTCCCGCAACTAAACCTACGATTTCTTGGCGGTCTATTTTCATTGCTCTCCCTACAGCTTTACTACCGTCGTAATGATAGGCAACAAAACTTTGGTGGGTTATTGCTTCTATTAAGTCGGCTTTTCCACATACGAATCCAGAAGAATGAGGAGCTCCAACATATTTGCCTCCGAATGTTACCAGGTCTGCACTCTGAGCATTTTCTCTAAAATATTCTAATGGATATATTTGGGAACATGCATCTGCAAGAGCGGGTATACCTTTTGCCCTTGCAAAATCTACTGTTTCTTGTAAAGACGGGATATTGGGATTTGTTGGAGGTTGTATCCAATACGCTATAGCGGCTGTATCAGCATCTACTGAATTTTCAAGGTCTTCAATTGTGCTTTTTTCGTCATCCCCAACTTCAATCAACTGTGCACCAGTGAGAGTGTAACAACGACTAAACATGTATTGGTTAGGCTTATGGAGTAAAACTTTATTTTTCATTCCTGTTGTATCGGGCAACCTCTCAATCAAATTTGGATCAGTACCTGCCATACATGCTGCCACACTTAAAGCTTGAGCTGCTGCTCCACCTGAAGTTATATAAGCGGCCTCTACCCCTAATAATTCAGCTATGTATTCCCCTGATTTCTTTAAAAGATCCACCATTTCTACTTGTGATGAATTTGCATCTTCCATTGCTTTTGCAACTTTTGGAGAAAGCGTCCATCCTCCCAGTTCAGTTGCAACGCCCCATGCATTTATCACTGGTGTGATTCCAAGTTTTTCGTAAATTGTTGAATAGCTATTGGTTTTCATTTTTATCCTTGTTTGATTTTTATCAATTATAATTTCAATATCAGTCCATGTCACGTAGCCATTTTTGGGTAGCCATAATAATTGAACCTGATAATAAAAGTCCTAAACCTAATGCTGCTATAACTCTAGTTGGTCCCCATATGTCTACCGCAATTCCAGTAGGGAAAACAGCTAAAGGCATAAGTCCCCATATCATCATAATGAATCCCATTGCTCTGCCTCGATAGTGTTCGTCAACTTTTTCCATTACTAATATTTGCAAAATTGGATACTGTGATCCACTGCCGAAGCCTTGGATTAGAAGTAGTATCAATCCAGCAACGAAGAATGGTAAAAGAGAAATGCCTAAAAGTGCTGAGCCTGATACAAATGCCAACGATATTAAAAGTAATCCTCGGTTTTTTCTTGGCAGAGAAGCGACTATAAAATTACCAATCAATGCTCCTATGCCAAGCATGCTACTAAGGATCCCAAGACTTGTAGAGTCTTTTTGATAAACATCTACAACTAATACAGGAAGCAAGGATTGTATTGGAGACCAAAGTAAAGTGAATAATGCGCCCAAGGCAAACAATAAGCGGACATTTCTTTCTGCCAACATATATTTCCATCCAGCAACCATTTCATGAATCACAGTTGTTTTGGTAGGGGCATCTTCTGTTTTGGTTTTTCTTATAAAAACAGTTGTTAATACTGCTATTGAAGCTGAAATTGTTACAATCATATAAACCGCTCCAGGTCCTTTAAAGCTATAGATAATACCTGCTATTGCTGGAGCTACGATACCTGCTGAGGACATTCCTGCTGAAATCAAGGAGATAGCATTGTGTAGTTTATCTTTAGATACTATGTGCGTTAGCCACGCTTGTCGTGCAGGAGCATTAAATGCCCAAACAGCTCCTTGACAAACACCGGTAATAAGAAAATATTGCCATTTGATTAAGTCTGTTACGATAAGTATAGTCATCGCCGCAGCTAGCAATACGGAAGCACTTTGACAGATAAGCACTATATTCTTACGTTTAAATTTATCTGCTATAGTTCCAGCAAATGGAGCTAATATTAACATTGGCAATGCACTACTCCCTGATACTATGCCGAGAATAGTTGCAGATTCAGTTATTTTGTATACCATAAAGCCTTGGGCCACAAACATCATCTGGTGTGATGCAATCATAAGAGTGGTGCCAAGCCAAAGGAATATAAAGTTTGGTGAATTAAAAGAACTGAAAGTAGAGATGTTTATACGTTTGCGTTTAGATACAGAATGTAATTGATCATTATTTCCGTCGTCATTTACAGTAGATCCATTTCCTGAAGCAGAATTCATGAATTCATAATAGGATGAATATCATTTTTAAGCAAGGATATATAGGAGCATTCAGAAGGGTTTAGATGTTTAGTTCTGCGACATACGGATTCTTGGATCCAGCAACCCTAAAAGAATATCTGACAGTAATGTACCTAAAACTGTCATCACGCCCAAGACCATAACTATTGTTGCTGATATGAACATATCTTCAGCTAACAGTGCTCTGAGTAGTAAAGGTCCTTCTGTTGGAAGATTCAAAACTACCGAGACAATAATAGCACCAGAAATCAAAAATGGTAGCAAATAGCCTAAAGTACTTATCAATGGATTGAGTGCTACTCTAACAGGATACTTCATTATCATCTTCCATTCTTTCATACCCTTGGCACGAGCTGTTACGACGTATGGTTTATTTAGCTCGTCTAACAGATTTGCTCTCATTACTCTAATCAAAGCGGCTGTGCCAGCGGTTCCAACCACAAATGCAGCTATCCACAGATGTTCAAGTAAGTCTTGTAACCTACCCCATGACCATGGTTCGTTTAAATATTCAGGAGAAAAAAGTCCTCCTATACTTGAGCCAAAATATGAGAAAGAAACCCACATTAGCCACAAGGCTAATAGGAAGTCTGGTACTGCTAATCCCAAGAAACCTACGAAAGTAAAAACGTAATCTTCTGGGCTATGCTGCCGTACTGCAGAATATATACCAATCGGTACAGCAAGTCCCCATGCGAAAACAGCAGTAGTTAATGCTAATATAAATGTCATCAGCAGTCTTTCTCCAACCACTTCAGAAACAGGTTTGCCATACTCCATCGACGTTCCTAAATCCTGTTCGAACACAATCCTTGCAACCCATTTCCAGTACCTAACGAAAGTATTGGAATCAAGGCCGTATTGTTCTCTTAATGCAGTTGCTATGACCCCATCATCAGCTATGGAGAAATCGCCTCCGCCCGATGATAATTCTCTGACGTAAATTGTTACATAGTCGCCAGGAGGAAGTTCAATTACAACCCAAGATATAATTGATAGCACCCATATGGTAAGAATGGCTAAAAGACTGCGTTGTAAAATATATGTAAACATTCACTTGTCTCAAATAATCAACAGGCTTATAAGAAGTTGATAAATAGATATGGTTTGACGGTATAATAACACAAATAAATTTAAAATCCACTTTTAAATAATAAGTAACAAATTGGTTAATGGAGAGTAAATTGGATACGAAGTCATTTGATTATTCACGTGAAGTAGATTTAATTATTAAAAATGCTCATATAGCCACTGTAAATACCAGTAATCAAATTATAAAAAATGGGTCAATCGTAATAGATCAGACTAAAATCCTGCATATTGGGTTGGATTCATCTAATTACAAAGCCAAAAGGACAATAGATGTTCAGGGTGCACTTGTACACCCTGGATTTATTGATAACCATGTACACCTGAATTATCACAGTTTGAGATGGTTAACCAGAGATGGGGCTAACTGGAATGAGTCTATTCCCATTCATGCCAAATATATGGCCAACATTAATCCAGAAGCCGAAAAAATGTCTAGTACTCTTGCAATGCTAGAGATGGTTAAAAATGGAACAACATCCTTTCTTGAAGCTGGCGGAATCATAGATACTGATACGGTAGCTGAAGTCGCTATGGATATTGGAATGCGAGCATTTTTGGGCGACTCCTTTATCAGGGATATAAATCCTGAGGGCGCAACTACAGTAGACCATGATAAGGATAGAGCTTATAAATTGCTTGGTAACGAGTTAATTAGGAATAAAAATAAAAATGAATTGGTGCAAGGCGTAGTGACTCTCAGTGGAATGGGAACAGCCTCAGATAATTTGTTGAAATTTGCAAAGGATTTGGCTGATAAAAACAATGTTATATTGAATATGCATCAATCTTATCAAGATACTGACTATATCGATGATAATAATAGATTAGGTTTATCTCCTATGGTTCATTTTGAAAATATAGGTTTGCTTGATGGAAATTGTACTTTCTCGCATGTTAACCGCATAGATGAAAAGGAAGTAGGTCCAATATTAGATAGCAATCTATCTATAGTTTGGTGCCCTATGGCGTCTATGCTGTATGGAGTTGGAGGAACAATAAATGGAAAGCATCTTGAATTATTCAAGAATGGTTTAAATATTTCATTTGGATGTGATTCAGCCAATTGGACAAGTGCATTTGACATAGGTGAACAAGCTTTTATTGCTTTACTGACTGCACGGGAAAAGACTGGTGACCCCTCGGCTTTGACTGCAGAGGAAATTCTAAGGATTTCAACGATAAATGGGAGTAAAGCGTTGTGCAAAGAAAACGAATTTGGCTCTTTAGAAGTTGGCAAAAGAGCAGATTTGATTGTTCGCAAAACTTCGTTGCCAGAATCATTGCCAGGGTTTGACCCCGTTAGAGAGGTAATGATTTCCAGCCGTAGTAAAAGTATTGATATGGTTATCATCAACGGAGATATCGTTGTTGAGAAAGGAAATTCAACCAAAATAGATGAAGATGAATTTGCAAGCAAATTTAAGGTGTTTCACGAAAAGCTTGTAGAAAAGTTAGAAAATGCTTAGTAAGTGAATTACTTGGGTACAGGCCAGTTAAACCCTTCTAAAAGCTTTTTTAAGTCAGACATTTCTTTATCTGTCGCTGGAAGAGTTGGAGGTCTTTGTTCACCCACTTCGTGTCCCATAGCATTCATTATCATTTTTTTGAATCTTGCTTGTCCACCTGAAACCTTTCTTGTTTCCATGTCAAAATCCATCAAAGGATCATCAACAGTGTCGCAAAGGTGCTGAGCTTCATCGTATTGATTTGCTTCCAACAATTCCCACATCTTCAATTCATGTTTGGGGTATGCAACGCTGGATATATCTAAAAATCCATGTCCTCCTGCTTTATGGAAACCTACTCTGTCTATTGGACCGTTTTCTATTAAATTAAACAATTTACCCAACCCCTCCATTTCAGTATCAGGACAATCTTCCCAAGGGGCCCATTTAATGGCAACAACATTTTCGTAATCGGCCAATTTATATAGAGTTTTTGAAGCTATACCCCCGTGTCTTTGCCAAGGAGTGTTATAAATCATTATTCCAATATCCACCGCATCAGATACATCTGCAAAAAATCTTAAAATATCATCTTGGTTGGGATCATTGAGTGCAGGGGCTGCTATCTGTATGCCGAACGCTCCAAGGTCTGTAGCCTTTTTACAGTCTTCTATAGTCCTTTTGGTATCTTTGAATTGACTTCCTGCAATTATATCTACTTTTCCTTTAGATGCTTGTACCACACTTCTTATCAAAGGAGGCCATTCATCATCTCTAAGCTGTTGGAATTCACCCATTACGGAGGCTACTTTCAACATCGCTTTATCTCTGACCATGCCGTTTTCCACCCACCATTCCGTAAGGTTATACATTTTTCCATAATCTACTTCGTAATCAGAATCAAAAGGTGTGACAGTAACTCCAACCACCCCTTTAAATCGTTTTCTTCTTTCTTCTCTATTCATTTAAATCTCCAAGACAAATAAAATTATTTTTTTTAATTAGTAAATCAGATTTAGACAATAAAGTTATGATGGAACTGGCCATCCAAGGCTGGTCAACAGGCTTTTTAGTTCATTCATTTCAGAGTCACCTGCAGGTAAAGTAGGTAATCTTTGTTCCCCTACTTCATGCCCCATAGCATTCATCAGCATTTTCTTGAATCTTGCTTGACCTCCAGAGACTTTTCCTGCTTTTTGCGCTAGTGCTTGTATAGGAGCGTCGATAGTGTCCCAGAGGTGTTGAGCTTCTTCATAGAGTCTTGATTCAAGGAGTTCCCACATCTTTAATTCATGTGCAGGGTATGCGATAGAAGATTTATCTAAGAATCCGTGTCCTCCAGCTTTATGGAAGCCAACTCTGTCGGCACCATTTTCAATCATGTTGAACTTTGTTGATAGTTCGGGCATTTCAGTTACAGGACATTTATCGTGGCTCGCCCATTTTAGGGCTACGATTTTTTCGAAGTCAGCCATTTTGTGGAGCGTATCAGCATTTATAGCTCCATGGGTTTGCCATGGAGTGTTATAGATCATTACTCCTATGTCAATAGCATCAGAAAGGTCGCTATAAAACCGTAAGATATCTTCCTGGTTTGGATCGTTAAAAGCCGGTGGTGCAATTTGTAATCCCATAGCCCCTAAATCTTGAGCTCTAAGTGCATCTTCAATAGTTCTTTTTGTATCTTTGTAGTGACTACCTGCAATGATGTCGATTTTCCCTTTAGCTGCCTGTACAACAGTTCTTATCAAAGGAGGCCACTCATCGTCTCTTAATTGAGGGAATTCTCCCATAACTGAAGCAACTTTAAGCATAGCTTTTCCCCTTACCATGCCGTTTTCAATCCACCACTGGGTTAAATCATACATTTTTCCGTAGTCAACTTCATAATCATCATCATATGGAGTAACTGTCACTCCCACTACCCCTTTAAAGATATTACGCAGTTCATTTCTATTCATTAAGGGTCTCCAGTTATTTTTGTATGGACTCAATCAATTTAAGGTAGAAACCATAACAGACTAAGGATTACGGTAATTTATTCTTGAGTTATGTGTCAAGAGGAATAAGCTTAGATAGTTGGAGTTATTTGAGAGGTTCGTCTGTTCCTGTAAATCATAAAAGGTTTATTATT
>CAYRIG010000037.1:0-9239 GCA_964424315.1 uncultured Dehalococcoidia bacterium
ATATTTACTTCTTAAAATCTGTGCTGCTAATGATTCATTTTTTAGCTTAAGATACGGTTCATCTATTGACATATATGATTGCATGCCTGGTGAAAACCCACAATCTGGATTGATACTTAGTCTATTCCTATCAACATACTTCATAGCTTCTTCTACTCTAGAAACTATAGTGGTTGGGCTCTCTATATTTTCGAATCTACAATCGACTGCCCCAAGCCCAATAAAACTATCCTCTCTCAAATTTTTTAAAATAGAATAATCTCCAGCAGCAGGGATACTAAATTCCATAACATATTGATCAACATTAATCTTGTTTATCGCATCTATTATAGGCCAGTAACCTCCTTCAGCTCCCCATCCTTGTCTACCCCAATTTCTTCTACATAAGTGTAAAGAAAACATCACGTTTTCTATACCATCAATAAGCTGGTTAATTTTATCAACTGCAAATTCCATTTCATATATAGGGTCATCAAATAAATCCCGATACTTTTTATCAACCAAAACGCACAAATGAGGCTCATCAATTTGTACTATAGTAACCCCTGTTGATTGTAAAGCAATCAATTCATTCCTTAATATGGGTACCAGAGCCTCAATAAATTCATTCCTAGTTGGATACGCTGCTGATGATAGCGATTTCTCCCAAAGTCTAACTCCCAACAAATATGGAGATGGTATACACACTTTGGTCGCTTTGATAGTAGCTGCAACAAGAAACTGCGCCTCTTTGGCTATAAGTCCAGATCTCTTAACTTCCATTGGACTTGTAATCGAAATACCCCATCGGTGAGGCGATTCCCTATTATCTTCGGTAAATCCATCTACGATATCTGCTATAACGTGTGTATAAGCATGCCTACGCCATTCTCCATCACTAACAAGATCCAGACCAGCCATTTCTTGCATATTGATTGCGTACCGGACAGCTGTGTCCATTGCTATAGATCCTGCCGCCTTTACAGATTCAGCTCCAGGTACATTTGGCAACATATTTTTGATATGCGCTGGACGTGGCAAACTACCTACTACACCAGCTGCAAAAGGTATTTTTACATATGAAGATGATATTGCCAATTTTAGTTACTCCTTTTTTGTTCAAATCAATTAAATGTCGCCTAGTGACACCTAAAGGCATAAATATATCACACTTGGATATTTGTCTTATTTTCTTTCTCTAACCTATGGGAACGCCGTCATTTGTCATATTTGAATTTGTGTATAATGTTCTCTAATAAATATCGACATAACATTAATGGAGATGACTTGAATAATAGACATATTAACTTAGATGACGCTTCCAATGTCAGGGATTTAGGAGGATATAAAACCACAGACGGGAAATATACACTTGAGGGCTTATTGTTTAGAGCTGCCGGATTACATGAACTATCTGAAACTTCTGTGGCGGTACTTCTACATAAAGGAATTATCACCGATGTCGATCTTCGCAGAACTGAGGAAATTGAAGAACGTATCGATATATTAGGTCAATCAAGGAATATCAACTATGTGAGACATAATATCGCAGGAGACTTACCGACTCTTCCCCACGAAAAATCAGAAGGTTCTCTAAAAACTAACCTTAACACGGTAGAAGAGGAGATTTATGAAAGTTATACGAAATGCTTAGAAAATAGCAAAACTCCAATTAAGCAAGCTCTAATAACTTTGTTTAATCCATCCAACCTGCCTGCACTCTACCACTGTGAAGCTGGTAAAGATAGAACAGGAATTATATCTGCCTTAATTTTAAGTGTATGTGGAGTATATGATGAAGTGGTTGCAGAAGATTATGGACTGAGTGCGAAATATTTAATCGACAGTTATCTTGCCAAAGAGGTCCCACCAAATCGCAACAGAGAAAACTATACGTGGCATGATTATCAAAATGAATACTGTTCTCCAAAGGTGATGTTGGCAATAATGGATTATATTA
Organism: uncultured Dehalococcoidia bacterium; assembly: GCA_964424315.1. Lineage (GTDB taxonomy): Bacteria > Chloroflexota > Dehalococcoidia > Lucifugimonadales > OSU-TB39 > OSU-TB39. The sequence continues at coordinate 1,940 of CAYRIG010000037.1, forward strand.
AAACCATTTATGGTGGAACAGAAAATTATATAATTTCTTTAGGCATAAATAAATCTACGATAGAAACTTTTAAAGAACAATTTCTGTCGAGTTGAAAAACCCTATGACTCAATTCAAATTATAAAATTGAATAAAACCAATGACAGAAACAAACATATGTGATATTCACCAAACACAATTAACAGTAAAGAAAGTCTCTGCTTGGCTTGGCTAGGCTATTCTGTTCTAGAGGTTTTTTGATATCGATAACATTTAACTTTTTGGTCAGTCGTTCTGAGAATTTCTTTTGATAACAGCATCGAGTTGATCTTTCTTGATATGAAATGTGTGTTCATTTCCTGGGAACTGTTGACTTACGACATCGTCTACGTATTCTTCAAATGCACCCTGTATCTGTTGTCCGAGGTTTGAATATTTTTTGACAAATTTAGGTGTGAATCGGTCAAATATACCGAGTATGTCATGAGCAACTAGGCCCTGTCCGTCACAGTGAATACCTGCACCATAACTAATGGTCGGAATCTTAAGACGTTCAGTCACTATCTTTGAGATCTGGTCCGGAACACACTCAAGTATGATGGCAAAGGCTCCAGCTTTTTCAACAGCAAGGGCATCTTCTATCACACGGGAACCTGTTTCAAGATCGGTACCCTGTGCCTTGTAACCACCTAATTGAGAGATGTGTTGAGGAGTAAGTCCGATGTGTCCAACCACCGGCATACCGGCGCGAACAATCGCACTTACTATGTGAGTTGCGTTTACCCCACCTTCTACCTTGACTGCATCGGTACCGGCTTCTTGCATGAACCGTCCTGCATTTATGATTGCATCTCTTTCTGAAGCATTGTTCGACATGAAGGGCATGTCACCGATTACAAACGCATATTTGGTTCCTCGGGTAACTGCCTTGGCGTGATGTAACATCTCGTCTAATGTAATTGAAACAGTTGTCTCATAGCCTAGAACCGTCATTGCAAGGGAATCACCCACTAAAATAGTATCCAATCCTGCCCTGTCAGCCAGAAGCGCCAGGGGATAATCAGGAATACTTAACATTGTGATCTTACGACCGTTTTCCTTCATCTCCTGCAAATCTAGAACTGTGACTTTGCGTCGTTTTTCCTGTTTTTCAGTCAATTTACTGCCTCACTTTCAGCAGGATTAGAATTAATTTCGGAATTAAGAATAAAACATTTGAGAAAAAAAAAGAAGAATATAAAAAATCCAACGGTATAGAAATGACTAAAAACATTCTTTGTTACGAAGATTGGAGTGAATGCATTATACGTAACCGGGCTAATCAATTTGCTAAGCCAGTTAACAAAATGTGGAACTATCAAAAAGTTAAAGACATGCTGCGAAGCGTTGATTTTGGGATGTTATCTTGTCCCCCTTTTGGAAAATAAAAATAATATTCAGCTGTTGAAGGTAAAATGCAACAGTCGATTTATATAACACCTAAGATTGAATATTTGACTTGCCTTTTTTTGGTGGGTCAAATCTCCAACCAAATTGAATATCATCAAATGTAAATGCTAAATATAAATTATTTAATGTTTGTTCCTCTTCGCAAAATTCTTCCAGTTGTTTAGATGGTAAAGCCCAAGGGGTATTAGGGTGTATACTCCACAAAAAAGTAGCAAACATATAAAATCCTGTAATAGGTTCTGGCCATTCTGCGGGATTATGCATTTGTGCGACACCTGTCAGACGTAAGTCAAAAGGGAAAGGTTTTAAATTCAGTTTTGCAGCCTGACTGTTTGCAAGAGCTTTTATGTAGATATCTTCTTTTTCTTTGCTTACCCACGGGCGATAATCCAACCAGTCATCAAGATCTTGCATATATGCTTTGGGCTCTAGTTCTTCAGCCTCACTTATTAAAGGTACTCCACCTAAAACATCGTTCCAATCAAGTCTGTTTCCTTCTAAATCGTCCTTATCAATAAAGTATTTTGATTTAGATGTATTGTTGGTTTTTGTATCAGCAATGGTATAGTAATGTTCTCTGTCTCGGTTAGCAAACACCTTGGCGATTATCCAAATGTCCAAATCATTTGTAATATATTCACCGGCATATGTAAGAATATAATCTGCCCATTTTAGCCAACGATAATCTTCTTTAAAATCAAATGGTTTGTCATTCATCAGTATCCATTCATCTTGGCGTTCTGGAATTGTATTCCTTTCCCCATCAATGAATTCTGTATGTGTATGCTGTACAGGTATTGAAGGAAGCATCTTGCCTTTTAAAGCCCCTATAACTGCTCGGCATCTGGATAAATTAGTTCTGCTTATATTGAGGGTATCTATCTTTTTGTAATCAAGCCAATTGATTTTTTCATTGATAATACCTTGTGCATCATCGAGTTTCCTTTTCTTAGTCTTGATTGATTTTACCCAAGACATATGTTTGTTGTATTTATGGGGTTGTTGGAATTCATCTTTATATGTTGAATGGCATTGCTCATTAACCCACTTCAGAATAAATGTGTCTGGTTGGTTGTCTATACGCGCAAAAACCTCAGCTATAAGCCATGCCTCTGCTTCAAACGGATCTTTTTTTTGTTGTCTTTCCATGTTTGTATTAGAAATTATATTATCACCCAACTTTGCTGTCATCGCCATATGTCATATCTAAATGTGTATAATAATCGTTAATCTAATTGAATATTTATATGAATAGGATTGCACATAGAAACTAAGGTTTGTGCCATATGCTTGAAATCATTAAACAAAAAACGGTAATCGGAGGATTATTTATAACATTTTTGATCGGTACCACTATAGGTTTAGCACTATCTTTTACTTTATTGACTAAAGATGATGGGGCAAGCGGTGTAAATATTCTAGGAGATTACTTTATGATTGCAACTGGCGGTACCGCGATATTATCTAGGCGAGGCTGGAAAATCGAAGGTGAAAACTGGGAAGCAATACAACCACTTACTTTAAGTGAAGCGAATAATCTTTGATGGGAAAAAGATGTTACATGCGTACTTAATGTTGGTTACTATAGCATGAGAACTACTGAAGATGATTTCACCGAACCATATTCCTTGATTTTTGATAATCAGGACATAGTAATTGGAATCTACCTGTTTAGTGAAAACCAACAACAATCTCCTTGGGAACAAATGCAAGCTGCTGTGCCATTTCCCTATCCACATTGGGGATTGCATATTTTCTTCACCGATCCATCAACTGCATGCTAATAATAAATTGATTAGAACAGCAAACTTCATTCAGTTAATACGCAAGTCATCTGTCATATATCGATTCGTATATAATGTTTAATATCCAGCTTTTTTATCGACAATATTAAGTAAACTTTTGCCTAGCACGTAACGTTCAAAATTATCTAACAAAATTTTGCGTGTTCTTTCTTCCATTAACTGTCCACCAGCGGCCATGTGAGGAGTCACAATCACGTTAGGATATGTCCAGAAAGGACTTTCTGGTGGCAGTGGTTCCATTGTATGAGCGTCCAATCCGGCACCAGCTATAAAACCTTGGTCCAGTGCTTGAATCAAAGCATCATCGTTAATAACTCCTCCGCGAGATGTCACAATGATGTAAGAGGTTGGTTTCATTATTCGTAAGTCATTTAGACCAATCATACTATTTGTTTCAGGTGTATTTGGTGCAGTAATGATTAAAAAGTCTGATTCGCTAAGGAAATGGTGCAGATTGTCTTTTGTAAACATTTCATCTATAAACACGCATGGTTGATTAGTTCTTCTGAAACCTAATGTACGCATATCAAATGCTTTGCATTTCCTAGCTAACTCTGATCCTGAGTGTCCCAGTCCTATTATGCCTGCGGTCATGCCTCCAAGTTCCAAATTTTGAAGTATTTTCCATTGTTTTTGCTGTTGGGATTTGAAGTAATGGGGAACATTTTTTATTAGCATTAGCATCAGCATCATAGCTGTCTCAGCCATTGGTATTCCACCACCACCCTTTGATGAAGTCATTGTTGATTGATGTTGAATCAACTCGGGATACAATGTATGGTCGACCCCGGCGCTCAAAATATGAATCCACTTCAGTTTATCAGCCCGTAACAATGCTTCTTTACCAAGGTCGAAGCTAACCGCTATCTCAACATCTTTTATAGAATCCCTAGTCATTAAGGTTCTTTTAGTTGTTTCATTAGAGTCTAAGTTTGCTTGACCGTCTAAATACTCGATTTGGAATCCTTGAGTTATTTCCCTGATTTCTGGAATCAAATCTTTTATAAAATGTTGTCTCGCAGCTCCCCAATATGAGGGTCTATCCATCAATAATATTTTGCGAACACTCATTAACTTTCCCTAATATGCTGTGACCCAGTTATTTGATGATGTCCCATCCGATTTTAAAAGATTATCATTAATGTAATCCCAATTGAACTCCATTCCTAAACCGGGGCCCTGTGGCAAAATAACATTGCCTTCATCGTCCATTGGATCACATATAGATTTCAAGTATGGTTCTGGTTCATTGATGAAATCGGGGTCTAGTGGAAGAAGGCCACGTTCGTAATATTCGCATGTAGATTCATTAGTTGAACCTAAAATTTGGCTAGATGCCCATCCGCCACCGTGCATTTCGCATTGAATTCCGTAAGCATCAGCTATTGTAACTAGTTTGTGGCAAGCAGTAATGCCGCCTTGGAAATGGTCTATACGAAGCATATTTGAAGCACGTTGCAACAACCACTCAGCTTTGGCATATACTCCACCTGGTAAATGTTCCGGTGCTAAAATAGCGATTTTGGTTTCAGAGGTTAAACGCCTATAAGCTTCTATACGTGTTTCCAGCATAGGGTGTTCCAACCAATAATAATTCAATTTTTCAAGTTCTCTAGCAACCCAGAGTGACTGCTCTAATGTATATACACCAAAGGGGTCGAACATTAGTACCATATCATCCCCAGCAGCTTCACGTACGGCTTTACAGACCTCGATTTCTTCTTTAGGAAATCCCGGATGTTGAGGTGCAGCCTGCCATTTGTGTGGGTCGAAAGCTGTGTAGGCATGAACCTTATAGGCTTTGTAACCTCTTTTTTTGCATTCCATAACATGTTCAGCATATATTTCAGGTGGACCAAGATCGGGTTCGCTACTTGCGTAGGCTTTAACGCGGTCACGAACCCCGCCAAGGATCTTATGAACAGGTTGACCTATCATTCGTCCAAAAAGATCCCAAAGTGCACAGTCTACTATACCCATAATATCTTCATTGAGGCCCAATTCGGGACTCTGGATTACCATTTGGTTCATCCATGTCCATAGTTTTTCACGTTGAAGAGGGTCTTCCCCGACAAGAAGTGGTTTAATTCTGGTCTCAGTAATTATTGAATCTCCACCAATCATGTAACCGCAAACACCTTCATCAGTGGAAATTTTGGTGATTGATTGTTGTGTATTAATGGGTTCTTCATCCCACAGCAAAAACCCCCATCTGCTTCTACGATGAATGGTGGTTGTTTTAAATGTTATCACTTCTACATCGGTAATTTTCATGATTTCTCCTTGAATCCAAATCATTGATTTACAATAATTGATATTGTTTATCTTAATATCAGAGATGGAGAATTATCAGTGTATATTAGCATAGAATTAATCATCAGGAGATATTAAATTCCCACATGATAGATTGAGTATTATTGTTAATCAGTTGTTGTTGTCAAGGTTAAACGATATTATCTGCTGTGTGAATATCAGTAGATTAGTTGTGACCAAAATTATTGTGTACGCTCAAGCGTACATATCTTGTGAATCATCTTGTGAGTCGGGATTGGTAGGCTAGGATTACTGATATGTAATTTTATTAAATGATTCAGCACTACTTTAATTAATAGTAAAATGTTTTATGGGTAATTGTGGGCGATTGTCCTAACCACATAATCACAAACTTCCTGTGCTTCGCAAGCTACCGCAATATTTTGAATAGAGGCTGATTTCATTGGTATATTGGTTAGTGGGTAACCTTCAATCGTAGTCCCTTCAAATATGAGGATTCCTAGATATCTGGACTCATCGTTTACCAAAATATTACCATTCCAAGCTTCTGACAAATCCTGAAATTTCCAATATTGTTTTGTGATATCTTCTTCTGTTTGAAACCCAATGTCTTGAACATTTTTTAATGTCAGTCCTTGTTCTTCAGTAGATGAGCAACCCAATATAAATAGCGCAAGAGAAATCCAAATTGCAGGCAATATAAAGCGAATTTGATGGGACATTGTATACTCCTGACCAACAATCTTTCATGCATTATACACTAATAAAAAACACTATGAATAATATAGAATCTTGTCATCGGTACATAAATGTTGGGTAGGAATATCTGATGTTCTTAATGATATTTCAATATCTGATAAAGCGACTTTTAGGATTATCAATGAACATTTTTCAAATCAATCTGTTCGTTTTAGAGGAGAATTAAATAGGAAATGAGACTAAGCTTTAGGTATTCGGAGGATTCGTCTCGCATTTTTTGCCATGATCTTTTTGTCTTCTTCTGGACTTAGTTTTGCCTCGTAGTAGATTCCCAGACCGTACGCAGGGACAATTACATCGAGGTCGGAACCGAATACTATTCGATTTGCACCTACTCGATCGATAGCTCTTCTTACTGCACCAGCCTCAGGGAAGCTTCCTGATAGCTCAATATAGATATTTTTAGTTTTCTTAACAAGTTCAATGCCGTCTTCACCCATACCATGGCCTAAAATTATTGGTAGATTTGGGTGACGCTGGCCTACTTCTAAAAGCATAGAAGCGACATCAGCTGCTGCACTCCGTCCTTCAAAAGGAGCGAATCCAGGTCCTTTAGGCCAACTCATTACACGAATTGGGTCTCGATTAGGTCCGTTCAAGAATATAGGTATATTTCGGGTTGCCGCTTCTGAAAAAAGTTTCATGTAGGGTTCTGAACTAGGTCTTTCAAGCACAGTATCTATCATCAATGTTGCGTGAGCAAGTCGACCGTTTTGTTCAAACATATCTAGCCATTTGATTGATGTGTCAATATGAGTTGGGCTTATCACAGGACTACCAAGTAGATTACGATGTCCTGAAATTTTACTCAGCATTTCAACATTGCCAGCCTCTATATCTTCATGATATGCAACATATGATGAACAAATCGAATATTCCATATGGTATCTATTTGCAAATAATTGAATGGCATCAATGTCTCGAACAGTCGCCGACACCCCTGGTATAGAACCAAAGTGATTATGTACGTCTATAGGGGCTGTAGAAGGTGTCATTATTTGAGGCAACTTCATTGGTGTTAAATCAACTTGATT
>CAYRIG010000038.1:0-9050 GCA_964424315.1 uncultured Dehalococcoidia bacterium
TCTTATTAAATTAACAGTGGAAAAGTAATTAACACATCTGGAATTCTTTACTCGATGCGATTATCTGGAATAGTCCTTTTATAAAATTGTTCCCAGATGATTTTATAGAAAGTAATTGTTCGGGATCTGCTTGCACGAATTCCACTAAGGTTTTATAGGTATGTTCCGATACTTCGATTTCGCCCATTGCAGAGAGACATGCATCTATTAACTGGTCTTCGCTAATATTTTTTGCAAGACTGTTTTTTATTCTGTTGACCATTTCATTAACACCTTTTTGGGAATCATCTCCGAAATATCTTGAAGCGAAGTTGACCCTGTCAATGAGAGAGCCGCTTGTTATCCATTCCTCTCCCGTATGCCATCCCTCGACAGAAGGCGGGTTAAGCAATTTTTGGCCCATAAATCCAGATTCTTCCATGATTTGATAACTGCTTGTATCCATCCCGTCTAAGTGCTGGTATTCATTAGTAGATCTCAAGGTGCCTATGATTAATTCAGCAGGGCTTTTCACTCTCATAAACATAGATTCCATGAAGAATGTTGAGTTGAAAAGAACTCTCAACATCGCTTTTATTGAGTGATTATGCTCAAAATAAGCATCAATCAGGATGTCTATAGCCTCAGGGTCTCTAGGAGGAACCATATCCCATTGAGGTACAGGAACTTCATCAGCAACGAAAAAATTGTAGAGATGTCTCGATACAAATCTTGCTGTAGCGTCTTTTTGACAAATGATTTTTATTACGTCATTTCCATTCAAGTTTCCTTCTGTTCCCAAAAACTTTTTCTTTCCAGCATCGTGATCTTCTTCCCTATATTCAAAATGCCAAAATATTCTGCCGTATGGCCAAATAGAATCTTTATTTGCCATTAGTGCCATGTACTCAGCATTTTTGACGGTCCATCCAGTAAAAGCTCTTGCACATTCTTTGATGTCCAATTCAGAATAATTCCCTACTCCCATAGAAAACAATTCGAGAACCTCTCTTCCATAATTCTCATTAATTTCAGAGCGGTGATTAGTTTGGTTATCAAGCCATATTAACATCGCTGGGTCTTTAGATAATTCCAGCAGTAGATTGTCGAAAGTTCCAAGCCCATGTCTTCGAAACGTATCAATTTGGTTTGTTGATGCACCAAAATTGTTCAACTTTCCTTCACCCGTAGCAAAAATGCCATGCCAAAAAAGAGCAATCTTGTCTTCTAATTCATGATCTGTACTAAGCATTCTCAAGGCCCAATGCATCGCATTATGAGTAAGTTGAGCATGCATGTTTGGGAATCGTCGGAAAATCAAATCGTCGGGCATGTGTTGTGAATCGTGCTGCCTCAGGAATTGCTCCACTAAGTCACCGTATTTAATTGTTTCGTAGTGGTCTAGTTGTTCTGGGTTAGCTCCAAATCCTGCTCTTCTTGCAAGATGGGCTGCTAAGTTTCTTTTTGATATTGTTTTGTTCATTTTTCACCTCACCATATTATTGTTGATGTGATACTTGAGTTTAATTTTGGATTCAAGAAAATTATGTTTTACTACGTTGAAATATTTGTAGGCGATGACGGCTATGTTCAGTAACATAAAAACGATTTTCTTTGTCGAGTTTTACTGAAACTGGTCCCCAAAATAAGTGCTCTGTCTGCGAAGATACGTGATAAGGGGAGCGCAAATGGGATGGGAGGTCTTTAATGACGAGGTTTGAATTTTTTCGGGCACTGTACTCGTCTTTATTTACTTCTAACCACTCGAGTGCCCATTTTGATAGGGTTGCTTCACCATACATGATGTTTAGCAGCTGACCATCAGCATCAAAGATTTGTATTCTTTCGTTGCCCCAGTCAGCGACATAAATGGTTCCTACGGGATCAACTGCTACTGAAGATGGCCTATATAGCTGGCCATCATTATGCCCTGATTCTCCAATTGCCATTAGGAACCTGCCAGAATTGTCAAACTTTTGAATGCGGTCGTTTCTCCAGTCAGCAACATAAATATTATTTTCTGTATCTACAGTAATTCCCCACGGTAAGTTAAATTGGCCGTTAAGTGAACCTGGGTTACCAAATTTTTCTATTATACTTCCATCGGGATCAATTCTTGTGACACAACCTTTTTGTTGTTCTACAACTAATACGGAATCATCGCTATCAACACATATTCCAGCAGGAGATTGGATAAATCCGTCTTGAATTTCGGGTCCTCCCCATGCATCTAAGAAATTTCCATCTGTATTAAATATCTTTATCTGATGAAATGCCTCATCAGTAACAAAGAGTTTGTCATGGCTATTGAAAGCCATCGCAACAGGTACGCGAAAACTATCTTTGGAATTTCCTGGACCGTTGCCAAATTCTCCGTACCAATTGTCAGCTAAATCACATATCTGTATTCTTATCCCCTCTGTAGATTGTGGGTACATTCTGTTTAACACGTAAATACGCCCATCACTACTGATGGCTATGTCGTATGGATGATTGAACCCGCGACCTCTCGGTTGGTTACTATTAATGCCTATAGTTTTTAAGTAGTTCAAAATGACCTCGTCGATTTATTGGTCAATGTTACTAGTATCGGATTTAAAGTGATCTGTAATTGTGGTTGACCCTAGCATAAAACCCAATATAATTACACCAAATATATCTATCACACACATTTATCAGAAAATTAGTGAAATGATATATTGGGAATATGTATTTATCAATAGGGTAATCGCAAATGGAGACCCATGAATTTAATGTGAGATTACGAAAGGATTAGCATGATACAACTATTGTTTAATAAAAAACTAATCGCTGGATCTGGGGTTATCCTGCTTATAGTCATTGTGGGTATAGTGGCTTTGTTTGTACTAAATAAACCTCAATATCCATTTGAAAATGTTTTAATCACTACGGGAGGTTCGTTAAGAATTACTGGATTTGATGGGTTCATTATACCTGTAGCGGATGAGGATAAAGGGAAAGAATATAATTTACCGATTACGACTAAACTTGCCTTGCAGGACGGATGGTTGAAAGCATCATCGTGTATTCCCGGAGAGGGTGTTTATTTCACCAAAGGTGAAGAAAAATCAATTATTCTTATATTCGATTTATCTGATAATCTTATAGGAATATACCAACATACCCTTAAGGAAATGCCTGAACCGTGGATTAAAACAGTAGGTCCATTAAAAACTGATGGTTCTAGTATAGTCGATGATGGGCATTATGGAGCATATATATTCCTTATTGATCCTGCTAGATCATGTGATGCTAATAATGATTATGAAGCTACATTAGTTTCCAATACAACTCTGCCATCATATTTAATACCTTATAATTCTGTTGCGGCTGTATCCGAAGGATGGACAGATCCATTCTTTTGTTCCCCTGGTAGAGGAAAGTATTACCAAAAAGATGGATTCAACTATGTTCTAATGTATGACGCTAATGGAAATGTAATAGGGATTTACCAATATACATTACATGAAATGCCTTCCCCATGGTTTAAAACTAAGGAAATCATTGGTGGAGGAAGTGTACCTATTATTGAATTTGAACATTATGGATTCTTTATATATTTTGAAGATCCGATGAATGCGTGCCAGAGTTCCAGTTCAAAATCCGTTGGCACTGGAGGAACACATTATGCTGGTCCTAAAGCTGAACGCTCCGAATATGGCCCAACTCCAACACCTACAGTGGTTCTAACTGTTACTGAAACCATCAATAAATTGTCGGAGGATATGTCATCTGATTCCCGAACATTTACACTAACCAATGCAGTTGATCAAACTAATATAGTTGGGGAAATTGATTCATCCCAGATAAGTGTCTTTATTTCAAGTCTTACTAATATCAGAGAGGGAACTTCTAAATGGATCAATAATATTTCACATAGAGGGTTAAGCGCCGATGGTGATGCTACAGGATTAAAGAATATCCTTGCGAATGTTAAATCTGATGGTTTAAAAGTAAACCTTTGGGTTGATACAGATAATAAAATTAATTTGATTGAAATAACTGGAACTATTACTCAAGATGGAAAAGAATTTTCCATCTTGCATATTTCCTCCGAATAACAATGTGGTTCTAAATTTGATCAATAATTTCTAACAACCTTTTTTTGATGGCTACACTTCTGCAAACTTTTTTGTTTTTCAGATGTCGACTATTTTGTTAAATTGTTCATGGGACAATATATGAAATGCAAAATGTTGAGTGCTACAGAATCTGTAGCGACTGTATCTAACTATAGTGAAGGTGGACCTTTTTGAATATGGGTTCTTACTTCATCCAATGAATTAAACCACGGACTGTGAATTCGCTGAATCCACCATGTTAATCCCGCACGTTGGTACGCTTCTAAGCTTTGAGGTGTTCTGCTGCCATCGTGGTCGGCAAGTGCCACATCGAAGTCCGAGTCACTATCCCGGTATGTTTCTATATATTTAACAATGGTTCTAAGGTTTTCCGGGGTGATTGTCTCACCTTTCTGAGGTATAGGGAAAACACCTTCCCATTTTGCAGCTCTTTTTAGCGGTTTTTTATTTTGCCACTTGCATCCTATCCAAATTGGTATTCTTGGGTATTGAACCGGTGGCGGATTGAATACGACATCATGGATCTGGTAGTGGTTTCCTTCATAATTAAACGGTTCGGTATTCCACAACCCTTTGAGTATTTCCAATCCTTCATCTAGCATCTCCGCTCTTATCTTAGTATCGGAAATCTCACCAAACTTCTCAAACTCACGTTCGGGTGGCCCCCCTAGTCCTACGGCAAGAGTTAGTCTGCCATTTGAAAGGTAGTCCAGAGATATCGTCTCGCGCGCTAGTTTCCACGGGCGACGCCTTGGAATTGGAGTGACCATAGGACCGATGCGTATCTTTGAAGTTCGCATCGCAATTGATGCTAAAATGATCCACGGGTCAAATAGGTTCTTACGCGTGTCATCAGGAAGAATATGGTCAAATACAAAGAAACCATCCCAACCGACATCTTCCGCTTCAGCTGCTAGTTCAGCTAGAGTGAAAGGGTCAGAGTAGTCACCAAAATTTGCGGCATCAAGCCCAAATTTCATTAGTCCCTCCTAAGGTATAAATCATTGATTGATGCGGATGGATATTCCTGTGGTAATAGCAAAAATCCGTGATTATGGGTGTATATTAGCACAGAATTAACCATCAAGTTTTGTATATGATAATTCAATATAGTGGTTAACCAGTTGAGGTGGTAATTATTAAAAAATCGCCTTGTATACTTGAATGGATAATGACTGTATGCTAATGTGCTTCACATCATATTAATCGAAGGATGAAATGAGCGTTATATTAGCGGGTGAAAAGTTCAGTAGAGAAAAGACCCAAGAGATTGTGGGGAAATTTTACCGAGATGGGTTTGTTCATATCCCTAATGTTCTTACAAAGAATGAGGTAAAAGCGTTAATAGAGAAAACGGACCAGCTTATGGATGACCCCAATATAAGAGATAGGATTAATCCAGGATTAGGAGATCCAAAATATGTGCAGTTGTACAAACATAGTGTTACCGGAGAAGAGCAACCATTTATTTTGAGGAACTGCATAGAATTGGATGAGATATATAGGGATATGTTGTTACGGGAACCTATTTTCAGTTTAGCTGAAGCGGTAGTTGGTAAAGACAATAAATTCTGCGGTGCAAATGTTCTGCGTAATACACCTGGCCTTTCGATTGATAAATGGCATACTGATGCTGAAGAAGCCTATTTCCCTTTACCAGAAGATATTAAAAGACATGATTCGAAGCTGCACATGCCTGTTTTTTGGTTTACTGTACAGTTTCCTTTAACGGATACAGATTCAATAGAATATGGTCCGACAGAGTATGTCCCCGAGAGCCATTATTCTGGTCGTAATCCTCCAAAAGAGGAACCAGTGGTATTTGATGGTAATGAACCGGCATCTGTTTTTGCTAAAGCGGGAGACGTTTATTTACACGACCCAATGTGCTGGCATAGAGGAGCTCCGAATGTTTCTTCACGCACTAGGTACTTGTTCCAAACCCAATATGCTGTTAATTGGGCATATACTAGATTCGGTTTATATAATCGAGTTCCAGTCCCGGAAGATGAATTGGTTAATTCTAACGATAAGCTATTGAATTTATTAGGCAGACCTAGACCTATTGGAAAATAGTAGGGTACGGAGAGATGAATAATGAGACGGAAACGTACAACATACTTTAATGACGCTCGTCATTATTATTTTTACTGTTTTGATCCACCGATGAATCTCGAGGATGCTTGGCTACCAGTTGATGAATTAGCAGGGACAGGAGTAGATACGTTTGTTTATGGGGTACAGTCAGGTGGTTTGTTCTACCCATCAAATGTAGGTATGCGTTTTGGAGCAGATATGGGGAAATTTTCTGCTTCCGCTCAGTGGCGTGTATGGCACAATATGCAGAGTTTGATAGATAGAGGATTTGATCCATTAGCCATCCTGATAGACCGGGCGCATGAGAAAAGTATGGATTTCTTTGCCAGTATGCGCCTTGGAAGCTATACCGGTATTGATCCATCGCATGATTTGAAGTCTGGAGGTAGGGGGTGGGTTCATCCTGAGGTGAGAAATCATCAGCGGGATGTATTAGCGGAACTTGTGACTGAATACCATACAGACGGTATAGAGATGGATTTTGCTGCCCCACCTGGAGGAAGTTCATGGTATTTTAATGATGAAGATGTAGTAGACTATACGCCAGTAATGACTGATTGGGTCAGAGAAGTTTCTGCTATGGTACGTGGTAGAGTTGGAGAACCCGGTCAGATTGGTGCTCGAATATATCCCACTGAGGCGATAAACTTATCAGCAGGTCTAGATGTAGTTACTTGGCTTGAGGAAGGTTTATTGGACTATGTTGTACCAATGGTTTACGCTCATACTTCTATCGATTGTAATTTACCGATCGACTGGATAATAGAAAGTGCACATGCTAGCGATACATCTGTTTATCCATTGGTGCAACCAGACTACTATCCTGGGAACAAGCAAAAAGGTCCTTCAGGGACACTTAATTCTAGGATTTACGCCTCCCCTTCTATGATTCGAGCAGCAGCATCAAACTTTTGGGACAGAGGTGCTGATGGAATTTATACAATGTGGCTGGAGTGGCCACTAGGTGAAACACAAAAAAAGATTTTAAGGGGGTTGAGTGATCCTAATATTGTAAAAGGAGCTAATAAACATTATTGTGCTGGTAGGAGAAGTCACTATTCAGAATTAGTTGGCTATAAAAGGCCTCTACCTCTGGAAATTGCTTGTTCTGATACCGACACTATTTATGGAATCCCGTTTTATATCTCAGATGATTTTGAGACAAGTGCCGATTCGATAAGTCAGGTCACTCTCAAAATCCAAGTTTCTGATTTGGTATTAAATGATAAGCTTACGATTACGCTAAATGGAAAATCTCTTGCCGATGAGCCGTTAGCAAGAAATTTTGATAATCGGATTAATTCTTATTCAGGCCAGTGGCTTGAATTTACTCTTGAGACAGTTTTACCTCGTAAAGGTCACAATCTATTGGACATTAAATTGGATTCAAGGGCGAACCGAATGGTTAGTCCTCTTATAGTTGAGGATGTGGAAGTGATTGTACAGTATGCAGGTATGATTTAAACGTATTTAGACCAAATTCATGGATTTTAACCAATCAACACTTCTTTGGCGTCTTTCATTACCCGAAGGATTAGCAGCCCATTCAGGTGAATAGAATGGGGTAGGAGCTTTTGTTAAATTATATACTTCGACTATCTGATTCGCTAAATTTTTGCTTTCTGTTTGGGCGGTATTAGTTTTGGGTGTTTGCATAAAATTCATTGTTAGTTGTCTTTTATCTTTAGAGGTGCCGATGGCAGCGTGATAGAGACGATTATCAAATGCTATTATGTCACCAGGTTCAGAATTGCATATATGAGAAGGGACATCATTAAGATCTGGATTTGAGTCATTTAACAAGTCAGTTATTTCTTGATTAAGTTCAGCTTTATGTGAGCCAGGAATAAATCTTAGAGCGCCACTATCTGATCTTACAGACTGAAGATAGCACGCTATTTTGACGCATCTCAATTCAACATTAGGGCTATCGGGATGCCAAGATGTATTTGCAACCCAGCGGTTACCGTTAGAAAAAACAGGTATCGCATCTTTTCCGATTAATTGTTCAGCAACTCCGCATATCCTAGGGTCTTCTATCAGGCCAGAGGTGACAGGAAATTCAGGTTTAAGAGTGGACCATTGTAATGGTAAACCGTCTTCAACTTTCGGACTGTTTTTGCGAGCAGCTTGTAAACCCGACTCAAATTCAGAGTTTATTGTTTTGAGCTCATTATCATTCAATACACTTTTAATTTGTATGAATCCAAATGTCTTGTAATGTGCTAATTGAAAATCGGTTAGGTTTAAGTCCATTTTTAATATCCTACTTATGTGTTTGTAATTATATCGATTCAAACGGAAGTCTATTGGAGATTATATTGAGGTTGAAAACAAGTCAATACCTGTCTTTCAAGTACATACAAGAGAAATTAGAAAGGAATTAATTAGATTGTTGAAACGATGAAAAGAATATAATGGGGTGTAATGACTTTAACATGAAGTTGATTTCACCTTGATAACTCTTAATACAAGATCCTAGATTACAGACAGGGTTTATAGTTGATGGTGCCTTTACAATATGGTAGTTTTACGCTCAAGTTTGATTCGTGAATTTAAATTCGGATTGATTCCATTTAGGAGAAAAATTGGCATGAGATTAATATTGATTGGTTGTGAATACGTAGGTAAGACTACCCTTGCAAATAACCTTAAGGATTGGGGAGCTCCTCTAGGCAAGCATTTTCATATGGACGATGGAGACTTTACAATCCCGGACGTGACTATGTCGTCTGAGGATCAGAAGACTATGTCTAATCTATCACCAGTTTTAAAGGAACGGTTTCAGAGGATGGTGATTTTTTATCATATTGACGTTCTAATGAGGAGTAATGATTGTATTTTGGGAGGATTCCATATTGAAGAAAAAAT
>CAYRIG010000039.1:0-9003 GCA_964424315.1 uncultured Dehalococcoidia bacterium
CTGAAGCCAAATCTCTTAAATGGACGCCTGAATCAGAAAGATTGGCAGTATCCTCCAAAAGTAATTCAGCTAGTGTAAATTCCAAAAATGAACCTGCATCCTCTTCAAAACAAAGCGGAAATATCGCTGGAATAATATCGATTGATAATTTAGAAACGATTGGATACAAAAAAAACGAAAAAGTAAGTGAAACAGATCCTTCTAGGTACAAGTATGATAATATCCTCGAAGCATGGGATGGCGAGATTGTTGTAAATGACCAATCACATTTCTTGGTAATATTGATTTTCGACAAAAAATTTGATGATGTAGAAGGTCAAGTGATGATGATTTCTCTGAGAGGAAGGTTAAGAAGGGCTGGTACAACACAGTCTATAACAACTGGATATGTAAAAAACATATTAGTGGCTTGCTATGCTAAAGAAGCTTGTGCACATGTAATTGAAACGCTGAAATGATGGCTTGAGATATCCCTGCCACCTGTCAAATCAACCCATATAACTTTAAACCAGTTTCCTTAAGGAAGAGATTTTAGAAAAGTAATCAAATCAGCTATTTCCTGCTCATTCATTTTAAAAGATATATTATGGGTAGTTCCCACTCGAAACACGTCTTCTAAAGTTTCAGCACTACCGTCGTGAAAATATGGTGCAGTCATCCATATTCCCCTAAGAGAGGGCGTGTCGAATTTAGTTCCCCGTCCATGAGAATTTTTTTCTTTGCTTGCAACACCGGTACCCACATCATGTAATTTCATATCAATATAAAAAGGCTGCCTATGGCACGAATTACATCCATGTTTAGCAAATAACGATTTACCCCTAATAATTGATTCAGCATCGCTATTGTAAGGAGACGAACGTATTTCTAATGATTCCATATACGCCACTAATGAATCGAGTTTGGCGGCTACACCAGCGTGTGTTGGCCCAAGGGAATCATTAACTGTTCCAAAAATCAATCCGTCACCAAATTGAACTTCTCTAATTGTAATCTCTACATCGTGTAATTCATCAAAATCTCCTGACCAATGAATAGGTAATGTATCTTTGACTCCTAATAAAGATGGGGTATTGCGTGGTCCGTCAGAAAAACCCAACCAAGTACGAGAATCCATCATTCCATCAAAATGACAAGTGGCGCATGATATCCAGTTATCAGTGCTAAGTAAAGGTGATTGAGATGAATTGAATATACGTTTACCCTCAAGAACATGTTCATTTAAAGGTGTATTTGTCAAAATAACCTCAGCGGAAACTCTCAATGTACTTGTATCAATCACCGATAGAATTCCATCAAGTACATTATTTACAAAAACATTAGCACCGTCTTCGGTAATAGCTATACCTCGCGGGTTTGCCCCAACTTCAATATGAGCCTTACCTTTATTGGTATCAAGATCAATTACAGAAACATTATTACTACCGGCATTGGCTAAATATACGGTTTTATCATCTGGAGAAAGAGCAACCGCAAACGGCATATTTACAGGTTCATCTGCAGTATCTAAAGTAATTCGCTCAGAATTTAACAGCGTAAATTGAGATAGATCAACAACATTAACCACAGGGAAAACAGTCGTATCAAAAAGTAAAGCTTCATTAGTAACGTTTGAACGAGTTTGAGGGATATAAGCTTTGGAGGCATCAGAATTTAAAGATATGAATTGTGAAAGGTTTGTATCATGTCCTGTAGAAATCCTTTGAACCACAGTAAATGTAAGTAGATCAATAACACTAACACTTCCAGAAGAAAAATGAGTGACGAATAATCTTTTCCCAGTAGAATCTAATGCCATAGCTGAAGGAAATTCATCCACACTGACATTGCCCACAACAAGCCCAGTAGACAAATCTACTACACTAATTCTCCCAAGCCCAAATTCCGATACAAAAACATAATCTCCATTATTAACCACCCCATAAGGCATGAACCCTACGGGATATTGAGCTATTTCGATTCCTTTATCAATATCTACGATAGATATGGTATTATATCCGTGATTTGATACCACAAGATTTTTCGAATCGGGTGTAAATGACAAAGTACGAGGATCATCACCAACTCTAACTTCTGATTTAACCTTTAAGGATTGAGTATTGATTATGGTAATACTATCACTATCAGGATTGGTCGTAGCTATGTATGCTTGGTCAGGCGACACAACAACTGAAGAAGATGAATAATGCCTTAAAGGCTGATCAGTGGTATATCCATTTGGGGGCAAATTAAAATCTTTTCCAGAGGTTGAATCCATACTGCAAGAAAGGACTGATATAGAAATAAAAAATCCAGTTAAAATAGAAGACCACAAGAATATCCCAAAACTACTTCTCCTATAATAAATAATAGATGACAAATTTATTACACCAATAAATCAGTTCTTATTTGATACGCCACACACATTTACGTCATCAAACAATACTTCGCTTTCATCTAAAACTTCAAACCATATTCTACCTGGAGGGAGCGGATTTGAATCCATCTCTTCGATTTCCAAAACATCATCTACCGCCACACGTAATACGTTATCAATACGACTAATTTCTACAATATGCCAGTCTCCTGAAGAATGATTTATACTTGATGAAGCAAACATAGAACCATCGACAATTATGTGAGTCCCATGTTTAGAAAACGATATCAAATATCGTTTTCCATCTGATGCATGAAAATTAAGGTGAGTTCCTGACTCCTTTGTAAGTTTCAGCCGCATTCTCCAAACAACCTCATCCCATTTGTCTCCAGCAAAAGCATGTACGTGACCGGACCCTCTTAGTACACTTGATCCACCATCATCTATAATAGCCCAAGCTGATTCATCACTAAAATCCCATTTTTGTGAACCACTTTCAAAATCATCCGCAAACAAAGTTTTTTCTGTAGCCAAACAACTAGTCTGGCCTGTCGGTAACCGGCTTTCTCGCTGATTAGGGGGAAGGCCCGTGCCAATAGGAACTCTTGCCCCATGGGTAGCTATAGACCCTGCTGCCTGGTTCCCTTTTTTATCTCCCACATAGTATGTAACGGTGATTGTGTCGGACAAGTCAGGATCAAAAGCACCCACAAGTTGGTTCAACTCTCTACCCTTTAATACCCAGTCAACCATTCCGTTTTCAACAACTATTTCTTTATTTAATAGTACTATTCCAGGAATAGAGACGATGATTTGCACTGTTGATGAATCCAATTTTTCTGGAACCACCGAACCAAATCTAGCTTGCCTTATACCTCCATACCAATTGGAAGATTTGGTTTTTACAAGATCACTACTGATATTCAATACATGTGTTTTTTCATCTATAACAACAAAGGTGAATGTTCGCCCATCAGGTGTTAAAGGTCCTCCATTTGGGTACGGTTCTTGCACAGGGCCCGCACTAGTCATACCATCATGCGTTACAGACAATTCAACTGTCCAAAGCCCTGGTTTGTCGACGGAAAAATCATGTGATGGGTTATAGTAATAACCCACAGAATTAGCTCTATCTTCGAAAACACGCGAGGTTCCATCTGGAGATATGACAGTATAATGTACTCTGCTATTAAGAGTAGGCATGACAGGCCCCGCCATCTTAAATATATCTCCCGTTTCCAGCATTGCCCCTGGCCTCACACCCAAAGGAACAAAAAACATATCTATATCCCTTCCATGTATATTAAAAAGCGGCCCTCCATTAGGTCCACCGGCATTACCTTGGAATGGCGGCATAAAACGAGAACCTTGAGGGTCATTTCTGTTTAACAAAACCCATCCAGAACCATATATCCCAAAAACTCCCTCTTTCAGTTTTTCGTCTCTTATTACAGCCCCACCATATAGAAATTTGAATTCTCCTGGTCTATCACCTTCATGCGGGCTGTTCCCGGACTGCATATGATAAGCATCGTTGAAACGCCAATATGTTTTTCCAAGATCTCCCCTTTGAATAGTCTCTCTGACTCTTACTCCTGGTCTTTGGGCTGAATTATATGAATATGCTGTAACGCCAATGTTGTCTTGATCCAATTCCGTTATAGTTGTCAATGGAATTTCACCAGCCTCTTTCAACTCATCTATATCAACGCTGCCTCCGACAACTTGATTCGCTTGATTTATGGCCCTTATGACTAATGGATGTTCATTCAAAGCCTGAAAACTTAACCCAGTTATCACAGAATCACCTGGTCCCATATCTTCAGCTTCGCGGTTTGGTTCTGCATCTTCTATTCCCCAGAGAATATCTCCAGTAAAAAATGGGAATTGATGATGCCCTCCAGATTCGAAATCAGAACCAAAACCCCATGGCGGAGGTATAGATTTAAAATCGTCTGGACCTCTAAACCCATGAACAATAATGGGCGCATCTTCAGTTGCAATTACGCCTCCATAAACCATTCGTCCCACCCATAATCGCCCATCTTTATCAAAATGCCGAGCTTCTACATGAACTTTATATTCACCGGGTTGTTGAAAAGAGAAAAACTTTCCATCTCCATCCCAATAACCAAATCCATTAGCAACACCTTCATATTCATGCAGACTTACCACATTAGCATCATCAACATGAGTGACTGTGAAATTAATATTTGCAGGTACTTTAGGATAAATATGTAAGCCAATCGGCAAATGATTCCCAATTTCAAATGGCGTCCCAGGTAACAACTCAGTTTCGATATCAAGACTGTTGGCAACGGTTAAATCATAAGTACCATTGATTTCAAATTTATAACCATTTCTGTCGGACACATAACCCGACAGTTTCAATACATAGTCACCATCCAAAGGGAACTTATACGCTAGTCCATTTTCAAACCCTAATAACTGTGGTATTTCCCCGATATGGCCTCCACCACCAGAAATCGAATTATTACCAGGTAGAATCGGTGTTTTAACTCCATAGGCACTTAGTGCAACCGGACCAATTATATCTGTATCTCCATCAGGTTTTTTCACATCAATTTCAATTTGGCTATTGGCAAAATCAAATTCTATAAAAGGTACAGCTGCTGGTGAACGATCAGTAACTCCAAGTAAAGGAACATATGGATCCAAACGATGGCTTAAAGAATCCCCATATGAGTCTACTCTAGGAATTACTGGATTATGATGTGTAATTGTTAATGAGCTGATTCCTGTTTTAGCTGCATTTTCTCTAGAAAGAATTCCTCCACGAGCACCTTCTTGTAAATGATCAGCAAGTAATGTAGTCATCAATTTCATAGGCTTTGGGGAACCAAGAGTAACAATTGCGACGGCCACCATATTTTGTGGACCCATTCTCCCAAAAACCAGCAGTTTTTCATCATTTTCGATATTATTCATTTTTTCAGGGAAATGTAAATTGAACCATATAATGTAAGTTCCAATAGGAGAACCAGTCTTTAACCAAGGGGTATCGGTGTTCATCTCACATTCAAAACTTGAAACTGATTTTTCTTTTACCTGTTTCCAATCAAGCTGTTTCTTACCACAATTATCATTGAAAAAATTACTGTTTTGGCTGCC
Organism: uncultured Dehalococcoidia bacterium; assembly: GCA_964424315.1. Lineage (GTDB taxonomy): Bacteria > Chloroflexota > Dehalococcoidia > Lucifugimonadales > OSU-TB39 > OSU-TB39. The sequence goes on from CAYRIG010000039.1 coordinate 5,489, forward strand.
TGGAACAATAGGCAAACCAGTCCCTGTAAATATATTAGAAAAAAACAAATTACCAGGTCCCACTTGCAATCCATTTTCATCTGCAATCATTTGACCCATTATGTTATACCCAATCTCATTTGGCAGAATCGAAGAATCAGTCAAAATGGAAATTTCACCACCAATAGTTGCATTATCATTTGATTCAAAATCTATTTTTGAAATATTACCCTCAACTATCCATACATACCTATCACCTGGACCTCTACCACCACCACCAAAACTATATCCGTTTTCAGTTTCTCTAACAGGAACACTTAAAATTATCCCTGGAGAATCACTACCTTCGTTCAAAAGTTGTTCTGGTCCATTATCCAAATTAATCTGGTCACCTGTTACATCTTGTTTTATAAGAATATGCGTTCCATTAGTGGCAGAAACATTTGCTTCAAAAGCACCTGATGAATCAGCACGTAATAACTCCACCACGCCTAATTCTAAATTTGCTACCATTACTGAAGCACCTGCTGAAACAGCACCTCGATTCGCAATTACTCTGACATTCTCTTCAACTTGATCATATTCAAGTTTTATCTGGCTTGCGTCAGGGGGAGAAAGAACTCTTGTATTTTCTGCAGCAGAAAGAGGATTCCAATTAGCTCCAGATGTTTCAATAACAGGGATAAATGGTTTCGCCGGTATAGAATCTATGAGTTTTTCGGTCTTAGAAGCTGCATTAGAAGCAGAAGATCGAGAATCACTACCTTGGTTTGTTGCTATTTGTTGTTTATTCTGTTCATTTGCTTTTTCGGTCTTAGAAGCTGCATTAGAAGCAGAAGATCGAGAATCACCACCTTGGCTTGTTGATATTTGCTGTTTATTCTGTTCATTTGCAGAATCCTCCACTTCAGCAGATTCGTCAGAACAAGCTATAAGAATGCATAGTACTAAGATTACTATTCCAACAATCTTCTTATAAAAATTAATAGCTACCATAATAGCAATCCTTCAATTAAATGCATAAGAGGTCTTCCTATTAGCAAGGTAACCTAATTGTATGCCCGATATAAACGTAATATCAATATTTAAATACCAACAAGGCACGATTACAATCGACAACCTTCAAGTGTATAATCCGCAGCATATTATAGTAAAAACATTTAGGAGAATAATATGGCAAATGACAATCTTAGATTCTTGGTTGTAATGGCACACCCACATGATTTCATGCACGTTGCAGGTACTTGTGGCATTCATTCCCAAATGGGTGATTCGATAACTTGGGTATCAATGACTTCTGGAAGAATGACCCATAACGAACGTCTTAGTGATGAACTTCTCAAACCAGTACATGAACAAGACAAATCGATTGTTAACCAAACTGCTGAAAGTTATTCAGCCGAAAAAGCAAAAGAGCTTGAAGGAGTAGCAAATCAATTTGGGGTGAATGATGTGAGAATCTTAGATTTTACAGATAAACCATTTGTAGTAGAAAGGCAACCTGAGTCAGTAGAGGTAATGCGAGAACTAATCCTAACTATCAGGCCGCACATAATATTCACCCAAAGTCCATATGTAGATGGCCCACACGGATTGATTACAACAGAAATCGACGACCATACTGAAACGAGTATAGCCGTAATGCAAGCTAAGTTTATAGCTTCTGTACCTAGATATGGACAAACAGTAGCGCCGTATTCAGTTCCAGCCACTTATTTCCCTGGAGTCTATTTCCCTAACAACCAGCTAGATTTCTTGATAGATGTAAGCGATTATTTTGAAAAATTAGTCACAGCTGAAGGATTATATAAATCTCAAGGACACGATGAAAAATATAGTAGAAGAAGGATTGAATTATCACTTGGGCCCATTGGTCAATTTGGAGGAGTACCTTATGCAGAAGGATTTGTTCAAGAAAAACCACAAACCCTAACTCACATCGAATTGTCAAAATACACTATAGCTCGAACACCATCTAACCCTTCTTTGTCTAAACATACCAAAAGCTAGGATCGACTAACGGCGATTCAAATCCTAATGGTTCAGTGAATGAACCCCTAGATGCTAAAAGAAAAAGAATTTCAGATAAAAGTTAATTTATTGAATCGTAAGCTTTAGCTCAAATGGTTATTAACGAAAACGGTGATATTAGTGAGCATTTGTGCATAATTTAACATCACTGAATTAGTTTATTTCTTATAATTATTATTGGAATTTAATTGAATTAAAAATTTAATCAGGTAGACTAATTTCAAGTAAACAAATGAATGGGCATGCGGTTGTCCATTCCTCTGATTTTATTCACACCACTAAATGTATTAGGCTGAAATAAAAATTATTCCTTTGGAGTTTTAAAATGAAATTAGTCATCATAGGTACTGAATATAGTGGATGCACATCCCTTGCAATTGGCATAGAAAAGTGGGCAGCAAATTTATTAGGACCTTCCATACCTGAAGGAGCTCCGGTTTTTCATGACCACTTTAAAATACCTGAAATTGGCCATGAGGAATTAACAGATAAAGAATACAAAGAATTTGTTTCGCTTAGCCCAAATATAAAAGAAATGTTTCAACGTTTCATGATTAAATACCATATAAATTCAACTCTATACAAGTACCCCGACCACATCATGGTAGGATTCCACATAGAAGAAGCCGTGTACGCTCCTATTTACTATGGTTACGGAGGGAACGGTACCAGAGCCAATTGGGCAAGGTCGGTTGAAAGAGAAATGATTGAAAAATCACCTGACACAGTACTTGTTTTAGTCACAGCATCAAACGAAACAATTAAACAAAGAATGGAAGAATCACCTCATCCAAGAGGCTTACTCAAAAAAGAAGATATAGACGTAGTGGCTAATCGCTTTAAAGAACAATTTGATGCATCCTTATTTCTATATAAAATCACTTTAGACACTACCAATACAACCCCAGAAGAAACCTTAGAGGATTTTACTAACCAAATACCACCTTATTTCACAGATTCTGACAGAATGAGAATACTAACACGCAAAACTTTATTGGCTAATAATGATTGATCAAAATGGCAGTTCAATTGAATAGCAAGTTACTAGTAGCGATTTTGGTAATATTACCCATAGTGATAATCCTATCAATAAATTTACTCCATGCTTACACAACCATTTTCGACTGATATTTGAACATCAAGCTAAATACAACCTATTTGTATCCAAGTGTATAATGTACCGAATACTCGAATCGGAGAAATCTACATTATGGGAAAAGAGCTTCAACTAGGTTTAATTGTTATCGTTTTTGTTTTATTTGTTTCAAACGTCCTAACAATAAGAAGAGTAAATGAACTAGAAACATTTACCCAAACAACAACTGAAGGACTAGAAGAGAACATAGGAACTTTGGCGCAAAAAAATTACATATCCGGATCAGAAGTCATGAGGATGATAAATGACCATATCTGGTGGGACCATCAAAACGAGTAGAGCAAATCTTCATTTCTTAGAAGATATAATCTGCCTCATTTAGTAAACCTACTTAATCCAACCAGCAAAA
>CAYRIG010000040.1:0-8981 GCA_964424315.1 uncultured Dehalococcoidia bacterium
GAAAGTACAGTCGAGACCAAGTTCCTGTACATGCTTTGTATGGGGGAAAGCTATTGGCTGTTCTGGACCTTCATTAAATCCATATATATCAAGAGGTAATCCCCACCATGCTGTGAAAGCAAACACACCTACAGTTATTGCTGCTGCGGTACCAAATAAACCGACAATCCCGGAAACAATTAACAATATCACCTGTTTCCTAGATGGTTTTTTTAGTTTAAAATCTCCTGGTATCAAATGGATTTATCCTTTTAAAATAACTATATCCAGAAATCATTCCAGAATCTGGATATCACATCTTGTGATCCTATCAGAAACTGAATTACAAACCATGCTGCGATTGCATAAAAAGCAACCGATACGAGGTAAAGCGGGATTCTTTGCATTTGTATAAATTTAGGCAGATTGTATGAGTCTTTGAGGGAGGGTAATATTATGTGCCCAAGTAACATGTGCGCTGATGCGATTATCACACATAGGGCAGCAGCCCAAAGGAAAGTCAGCGAATTGCCAATTTCCGTCCACTCAGAATTAAATAATACATTGGGGTCCATAAATGATATAAAACCTAATTTAGCAAGTTGATTTGGGTTGTATTTGAACCTAAAAACACTATCGCAGATTATAATATCAGACAATTTACTGTCAAGATTATTTACACCTATTTCCAGGTATAAATTTATAAAGCTAGCTTAAGTTCCGTGTTGTTTTTTTGAAATAAATCTAATAGTGTGTATTCAAATTTGAAACTTCTAGCGGTTAAAAGGAAATCACAATGCAAAAAATTGGATTTATCGGTCTAGGATTAATAGGCGTTCCGATGTGCTTGAATTTGGTCAAAGCGAAATATCATGTTTCAGTGTGGAATCGCACTCAGTCTAAAGTCAAAAAATTAGTTGATTCAGGCGCTATTTCTTTAAGTTCTCCTAAAGAAATAGCAGAAAATAGTGAAGTTATAATCACTTGTGTCTCAGATTCAAAAGACGTTAAAGATGTTGTTTTAGGATCTGATGGTGTTATTGAAGGTATAGATGAAGGGAAAATAGTTATAGATATGAGTACTATATCTCCATCCGTGACTCGAGATATCGCCGAACAAATTAATTCTAAAAAAGCAAAGATGCTTGATGCTCCAGTAAGTGGAGGAGTCAATGGGGCAGAGGCTGGGGTATTATCGATAATGGTTGGGGGAGATAAATCCGTATTGGATAGCGTAAATCCGATATTAAACGAATTAGGTTCCAAAATAACGTATTGTGGTAGTAATGGTATGGGACAGGTAACAAAATTATCAAACCAGATAATTGGCATGGGTAATTTGGCTGCTATGTGTGAAGCTATTGTCTTTGCAAGTAAGGCTGGTGCAGATCCTGAAGCTTTGATAAACGCCTGGAGTGCTGGTGCAGCCGGGTCATGGATGGTAGATAATTTAGGAGAAAAAGTTTTCAAAAGAGAATTTGAGCCGGGGTTTATGGTCAAATTAGCTCAAAAAGATTTGAATCTGGTTTTGGATGCGGCAAGTCAAATGGATGTTGCGTTATTTACCACACCTATTATCAGTCAAATATTTAGAGCGACTCAACAATCTGGATTTTCTGATGAAGGGATACATGCATATGTCAAAATACTTGAAAATATTGCAGGGTTGAATGTTAAATCAAAATAGTTTTTAAATCACTTCCATATATTTGAATCCTGATCCAGTGTTTAACAAAAGAACAGAATCTTTTTTATTTATCAATCCAAGGTCGAGCAATTTTTTTGATGCAGAGACTGTAGCGCCACCTTCAGGGCATAAGAATAATCCTTCAAGGGAGACTGTTTTTTTAACACTCTCAATCATTTCGTCGTCGGTAACCGTTATGGCACTTCCACCACTTTCATATACTGCGTCTAAGATTAAATAATCTCCAATTGCGGAGGGTACTCGCATGCCAGCCGCTATTGTTTTGGGATTCTCCCACGCTTTCGCGAATCGACTTTTTTGGTTAAAAGCACGAACAATTGGAGCACAACCTTCTGCTTGTATGCAAAACATTTTTGGCCTGTTGCCACTTATCCATCCCAGTTGTTCCATTTCTTTAATAGCTTTCCAGATTCCTACAATCCCGGTTCCTCCACCGGTTGGGTAAATTATTGCATCTGGTAAATTCCAATTAAGTTGCTCGGCGATTTCATAACCCATCGTTTTTTTACCTTCGGCCCTATAAGGTTCTTGTAAGGTGGATAAGTCAAACATCCCTTTTTTTGCAGCTAATTCCCTTGACTGTATACCTGCGTCACTAATAAAACCGTCAACAAGATTTAATGTTGCATTTGTAATTGCAACTTCTTTTTGGGTCGCTTCTGGAGCATCTTGCGGCATAAAGATATGAGACTGTAATCCTGCTTTTGCAGCATACGCTGCTAATGCCCCCCCAGCGTTACCTGCGGAAGGTACTGTTAATTCTTTAATATTGAATTCCTTCACTTTAGAAACAGCAGCCGACATCCCTCTTGCTTTAAAAGAGTCTGTGGGGTTGAACGATTCGTCTTTGATCAATAAATTGTCTAAGCCCAGATTTCCTCCCAAGTTTTCAGCTTTATGTATTGGGGTAAATCCTTCACCCAAACTTATAATATTATTAGGGTTTAGCACTGGGAGTAATTCAAAATATCTCCACATATTGGGGAGTCTGTTATTGAAACTGGATTTGGACACTTCTGACTTTGCCTGTTCTAGATCGTATCTTGCGTATATAACTTTGGAACAAGATAAACAGATGCGAATAGGTTCAGAAGAAGGATAAATTTCACCGCAATTGGTGCATTCAAGGTGTGTAAAATAACTTTTCATAATTAACTCCAAGTGGAGACAAACTTAAGGTAAATATAATACACTTAATATTGAAATGGATATAGAGTTTTAAGGAGTATATCAATGGTGACTACAATTGAAGAAAGATATATTAAAATGCATCCGGAAAGTGCGAAAAGATTTAATGTATCAAAAGATTTATTTCCTAATGGGGTTACTCATGACGCAAGAAACCAAATGCCTTTTCCTCATTATATTACTCACGCAGAAGGTTCCCATAAATGGGATGTTGACGGAAATAAAATAATAGATTATTGGACTGGGCATGGTTCTTTGATTTTAGGTCATTCTCATCCTGACATTGTTAAAGCGGTTAGTGAACAATTGACCAAAGGGACACACTTCAGCGGTTCTACTGATTTAGAGATTGAGTGGGGGCAACGAGTTAAGGATTTGATGCCATGCGTTGAGAAAATACGTTTTGTTAGTTCTGGTACAGAAGCAGTCATTTTAGCTTTAAGAATGGCTCGAGCGTATACGGGGAAAACAAAAATCATTAAATTTGAGAACCATTTTCACGGTTGGAGTGATATCGCTGCAGCAGACAGCTGGAGTTCAGGAGGTATTCCAGAAGATACTCTTAAAGGAGTTCATGTACTTAAACCAAATGACATAAGTTTGGTAGAAAATGTTTTGGAAAAAGACTCAGATGTAGCCGCAATAATACTGGAACCAACCGGATGTCATATGGGACAGGTTCCAGTCAAACCTGAATTTTTGGCAGAGTTAAGAGAATTGACGGAAAGGCTTGGAGTAGTGTTGATATTCGATGAAGTTGTTACTGGATTTCGAATATCGAAGTCAGGAGCTCAAGGATATTTTGGTATAACTCCAGATATGTGTACTATGGCCAAGATTCTTGCAGGAGGATTGCCTGGTGGAGCTGTTGGCGGTAAAGCAGATATTATTAATATGATTCAGTTTAGGGATGACGAAGAATTCAACAGCAATAGAAGAATACCCCATAATGGAACCTACAATGCAAATCCATTGTCAGCGGTAGCCGGGGCCACAGCTCTAGGATTGGTAGCTAATACCCCAGTTAATGATACCGCTAATGCAATGGCAGATAGATTAAAGAAAGGTTTAAACAACATGTTGTCAGAGACTGAAACACCAGGAAGGGCCACAGGAGTAGCTTCTATGGTGTTTATAAGGTTGGGAGTAGATATTAATTCGGATGACGATCTATATGAATTTGGAAGTGCTGAATATAAAAAGATCCTTGATCCAGCTATGTTGCAGCAATTCAACCTTGCCCTATATTCTCACGGAGTACATGCTTCGCATAGGTTTATCTTAGGGTCAAAGCACAGCGAGCAAGATATTGATTATACAGTTGACTCGGTTAGTAAGGCCATAGATGATTTGAAACAAGAAGGGTTTCTTTGATGAAAAGATACGAAGGGAAAGTGGCGGTTATTACTGGTGGAGGAGGAGAAATCGCTTCCTGCTTGGCGCTTAGGTTGGGTCGAGAAGGCGCTAAGATACTTTTGGTTGAGAAAAGTGAAGAAAGAGGTATGAAGTGCGTAAATGATTTGGAGGAAAATCGAATTGAAAGCGAATTGGTTTTAGGTGATGTTGGAGATGAAGATACAGCAAATCAGGCTGTTGTATCTGCTAACGAAAAGTGGGGAAAAATAGATTTACTTGTTAACAATGCAGTGGGTACAGAGCCATATGATAATTTGTGGGAGCTTGAGGATGATGCTTTCGACAAGTCTTACAGGACTAATTTGAGAGCCACATTTATTTTTACTAAATTGATTGTTCCCTATATGATCAGTAATGGGTATGGAAGGATTGTCAATATTGCTTCAGTTGCGGGTAAGGAAGGAAATCCTAAAATGGCGCCTTATTCATCAACAAAATCGGGGATAATTGGGTTTACCAAGGCTGTTGCTAAAGAAGTAGTTAATGATGGGGTTATAGTTAATTGTGTTACTCCTGCTGTCATAATGACGAGGCCGGTTAGAGAGGGCGATCCTGAAGCTGTTAAATATATGAAGAGTAAAATACCGATGGGACGTTTTGGAGAGGTTCATGAAACAGCTAATATGATTGCTTGGCTTTTGTCTGAAGCATGTTCGTTTACGACTGGGGCTGTGTTTGATGTGAGTGGGGGGCGTGCTACTTATTAACTTTTACTGTTTTATTGAGCCTTTATTTATAATTTATATTCTAAAAACAGGTGTTTGAAATGATAGCCGAAACCGTAAATAATTTATCTGCAGATGATTACAAAAAAATGTATTCGATGATGCTGACTAGTCGTTTATTTACCCAAAAAGTGTTGGAGCTAAATAAACAGGGAATATTGAAAGTTGGCCTTCATCCTTCAACAGGTCAGGAAGCAATTGGAATAGGTGCTTGTTACGGCCTTTCCAAAGATGATTGGGTTATTCCTTCTCTGAGGACAATGGAGGCTTTTTGGGCTAAGGGAGTTACAGTACTTGAACAGTTAAATGCGGTAATAGGTAATAGTGGAAGTATTTCCGACGGTAAAGAATCCTTTCATCATTGCGGTTATCCTGAACTAGGTATAATGGCTGGCAGTTCTATTGTTGGTTCGCAGGTTCCTCTTGCTGCAGGCATTGGTTTATCATTGAAAAATAAAAAAACTAATAATGTTGTTATTTGTTTTTTTGGCGATGGAGCTACCGGGCGTGGTGATTTTCATGAAGGTTTAAATTTAGCTGCAGTACTTAATCTTCCTGTTGTTTTTGTTTGTGAGAACAACTTGTATTTTCAAACAGCGCCTGCTTCTGTAGGCATGGCGATTAATGATATTGCTGATAAGGCGGTTGGATATGGGATGCCGGGTGTTACCGTTGATGGACAAGATGTGTTGGCAGTTTATGATGTGGTGAAAGAAGCTGTGGTGCGCGCAAGAAACGGAGGTGGACCTACATTGATTGAGTGTAAAACCCTTAGTTTCTTAGGTCATTATCCAACTATGCTTAAACTAGAGGATATAAGAGACCTTAAAGAAAATCGGAAATGGAGGAAAAGAGATCCTCTTGAGATACTTGAGGTTTATGGCGAGGATAGGAAATACATATCAAGTACAGACGTTGAACTTATTACTAAACAAGTTACCAAAGAAATAGAAAATGCAGTCGAAATAGCTCAACAAACCCCACCAGCTTCAAGAGAATCTGCTTTTAAAGAAATCTACAAAAATCCTTTTGGAGAAATTTAAGATCATGCGTGAATTAGAATATGCAAAAGCGATAAGAGAAGCTCTATTTCAGGAAATGGGAGTTGATGATCAAATCGTTTGTTTTGGAGAAGATATAGCGCTTTATGGAGGATTGTGGGGGGCCACAAAAGGATTGCAAAAAGAATTTGGTTCTGAAAGAGTGTTCGATACCCCAATCTCAGAAGCCGGTATTGTTGGAATGGGTGTTGGAGCTGCATTAATGGGGATGAAGCCAGTGGTTGAACTGCAATTTACTGGATTGATTACTGTCGCTATGGATCCAATAGTAAATACCGCAGCTAAAGCTCGCTACATTAATAACGGTTCGATGAATGTTCCTATTGTTATTAGGTCTATAACTATGAGTGCTAATAATGTATATATGGGACAATCTCTAGAAGCTTGGTTTACCCACGTGCCTGGTCTGAAAGTTGTTGTTCCAAGTAATGCATATGACGTTAAAGGATTGATGGTTGCTGCTATAAATGATCCTGACCCGGTTGTTTTTTTTGAACATGAAGGTTTGTATAAAAGTGTTGGCGAAGTGCCAGAAGAAAGGTATGAAATCCCTTTTGGCAAAGCTTCAGTATCGAAAGAAGGCAATGATGTAACTGTAGTTGCCTGGTCTAAGATGCTTGAAGAAGTCGAAATTGCTGCTTCTATTTTAGAATCTCAAAATATATCGGTTGAAATAATTGATCCTCGAACTTTAGTACCATTTGATTTTGATACAATTGCCAAATCGGTTAAAAAAACTGGTAGGTTAGTTATAGCTCATGAGGCGGTGAAAGTTGGAGGATTTGGAGGCGAAATTGCTGCTAGATTTAGTGAGTCTGAGATTTCTAGGTATCTTAAAGCTCCAATAGTTAGGGTTGGGAATAAAGGGGTTCCCGTACCTTATAGCTCAGAACTTAGCAAGTATGTCGTGCCTAATGCAAAAGATGTTGAATCAGCCGTTAAAATCACAATCGATGTGACAAAAGGTAATTCATGAACAGTAAAATAGATAACTTAGAATCTAAGTCTGTTGCGATAATTGGTGGAGGCGTGATAGGTATGAGCACAGCCTTTCATTTAGCTGAAAAAGGTGTTCCCGAAATAACAGTAATTGATAAGGGTTATATTGGTGGCGGTTCCAGTCTACAGGCAGCAGGAATAGTTACTTCGCTCGAATGGAATGAAACGGCCATTAGAGCTAGATTGAAAACTTTAGATAATTTTGAAAGATTTAGTCAAATATTAGAAGGATATTCTTTTCATCAAGTGGGTTGTTTAAATCTTTCTTCCGAAAAAGATTATATTGCAGATAAGGAGCTTCGCGACTTACAAATAAGATTGGGGTCAAAAGTAGATGTTCTACAAGGCGAGCAATTAACAGATAGATTCAGCAACGTTATTGCTGGTCATAATGAATATGGAGTGTTGGATTTAAGAGGAGGCTATAGTGAACCTCATAGATATGTTCCTGCTCTTCAAAAAAAGATTAAAGACATGGGGGTTCAGATACGAGAGTATGAAGAAGTAGTTGATTTTGATTTGGATGGATCTCAAGTCAAAGGAATTGTAACTCGATCTTCGGTTACTGAAAAGGAGACAAAAGAAAAATTTGATGTTGTTATTTGTGCTGTAAATGCCTGGATTAATCATTTACTGTCTTTGGTAGATTTTCAAATACCAATGAAAAACTTTATTCATGAACGTTTTGTCACTAAACCGTTTGATACTAAACTTAATTTACCTGCGATTAATGATAGAGTTGTAGAGGGTTATATTAGACCAACTGAGGATAATAGATTATTGGTCGGTACTGATGCACATAATCCAGAAAATTTTTCAATGCCAAACCAACAATTTACTGTGGATCAACTCAGTCCGGATTCTAGGGCATTACCATTTTTGCAGGAAAAGTTTAAATCTAGAGTTCCCATAATAGAAGACGCTGTTTGGGATTATCACACGGTAGGATTAATAAGTATTACTAGAGATGCCACTCCTGTAATAGGACCTGTACCGGACATTTCTGGATTGTTTGTTGGTTCAAATTTTCATTCAGGTGGATTTGCTTATAATCCAGTAGCTGGTCAATTGATTGCTGAGCATGTTGTGGATGGAGAAACTAGCATTGACTCCAAAAGATATTTACCCGAAAGATTTAAAGGGTTTGATACCGAATCTTATTTGCAAAACAATTTTACAATTGAAGGAATGAAATTCAAACGGCATTAAAATTTTTAGTTTATATATAACCTTCGGCACTTTTTCGTTTAACTTCTTTTTTCAACTCTGATAGCTGGTATTTCAATTCTGATAGGTCTTTGTCTGAGATTTCCGAATTTCCATACAGAGCAAGTTGGAAAAAATCAGTTGAAGTTGCAACCAATTTATGTTGTAGGATTTTAAATAGCCTGGGTTGAAACTCTTTAGGCGTTTCTGAAGGACTACGATTAACACCCAATTTCCCGCCCAAGTCTATTAATTGGTGATAAATGTACATAGCTTCGGCTGCGTTTGAAATAGATATGCCTGATTGTTTGAATTTTAAGAGAGAGAGATTTTTGATTTCTTTTGGTACCAATGCCGATAGTAATGTGGTTAAATCATCAAGAACATTTATCCCGCCTCCAATTTTAATTTTGTCTGAATTTCCCCCATCTGGTGCATAGACGAAAGCATTTTTCAATATTTGATACAGGATGAATAAAATTATTAGACAGATGATAATTATAAAAGTCCATTGAATAACATTAATTAAGTTATTCAATATGCTCATTTTAGCTTCTTCTTGTTCAGCAATAGATTCCATGGCGAAATTCAATGTTGTTTCATTAGATTGTGAACTATTTGAAGCAACTGTATTTTAGGGCTGAAGTTCGGGGCAAACATCTCCATTACATGCTATTAAGTCTGACAACATTTTAGCAA
>CAYRIG010000041.1:0-8877 GCA_964424315.1 uncultured Dehalococcoidia bacterium
ATTGAATCTACCGACAGAGGGACCTTTATTATTAAGGGCTTTATTGGTAGAGGATTTGTTTATATCCGCAACTATAGTTCTAGTACTTGGGACATTGACTGTAATAGGTACTTTCTTATCAGATGTACTGCTTAGCATCATAGATCCACGAATTAGACTTAATTAACATAAATTCGATTACCAATGACATGATTATCCGAATATTTGTTTTCGATGTATTGTGGTAAACACCGTGAATCTTGGATAAAATCTATGTTGGAAATAAACTGTGAATTCCATTCAAGTAGAAAATCTTAAGAAAACATATGGTAAATTGGAAGCTGTTAAGTCAGTTTCCTTTGAAGTTGCTGAAGGGGAGATATTTGGATTTCTAGGTCCTAATGGAGCGGGTAAAACTACTACCATCAATGTCCTGTGTACCCTTTTAAATCCCTCAGGAGGCTCAGCTCTTGTAAATGGATACGATGTTGTAAAACAGCGTAATGAAGTTAGACGTTCCATTGGACTTGTATTTCAAGAATCAACACTGGATGAGTATCTTACTGCCGAGCAAAATCTATTATTCCATTCTTACGCATATGGGGTTTCAAAAGATGTCAGGGAACAAAGAATGAAAGATTTACTTGATTTGGTAGATCTTTGGGATAGGCGGAAAGGTAAAACGCGGACTTATTCAGGTGGTATGAAACGCAGGTTAGAGATTGTGAGAGGTTTGATACACCACCCCAGAGTACTTTTTTTAGATGAACCTACATTGGGTTTGGATCCTCAGACTAGAAGGTACATATGGGACTATGTGAAAGACATACGTGCCAAGGAAAATCTGACCATATTTCTCACTACTCATTACATGGATGAAGCAGAGCATTGTGATCGTATAGCAGTGATAGATAATGGCAATATAGTGGCTATAAATACTCCAGAGAAACTAAAAGATGAAGTTGGAGGAGATTTGGTAATGGTTAGGGCATCTGATAACGAAGCTGCTGCCAAAGAACTAGTGGAAAATTGGTCGCTTAAACCTGAGACACAGGATGGTTTGGTTAAATTCAGTGTTCCAAAAGGGGAGGAATTCTTGCCAGAATTTGTTAGGGAATTCAAAGGGGAATTGTTATCAATCAATGTTAGAAGACCTACTTTAGATGATGTATTTCTTAGTTTAACTGGAAAAGACATAAGAGATGAAGAGGTTGATGAGTCAGCACAATTGAAACAGTCTTTAAAATATAGGCACAGGTAGAGAAATGGTTGAATTTTATAGAGGTATATGGGTTGTAGCTTATAGAGAACTTTTAAGATTCGTTCAAGAACGTTCTAGAATGATCTCCTCATTTGCGTTTCCATTGATGTTTCTTGTCGTTTTTGGTGCTGGTTTTAATCGTATCGTTGGAACAATGACTGAAGGTGTAGATTTCATCAAGTTTATGTACCCTGGTATTTTATCCATGACCGTAGTTATGTCATCGATGTTTTCTGGAATGTCGATTGTCTGGGATCGAGAATTCGGGTTTTTAAAAGAGATATTGGTTGCTCCTATTAGCAGGACTGGGATCGTTATCGGTAAGGCTCTTGGCGGTTCTGCAACTGCTATGGCCCAAGGAATCATCCTATTGTTATTGGCTCCATTTTTAGGCATATCATTGACGTTTATGTTAGTAATTAAATATTTGCTTTTGGTTCTGTTGTTGTCTCTTTCTTTGTCTGGTGTAGGGATATTTGTTGCCACAAGAATGCGTTCTCAACAAGGATTTCAGATGGTGATGCAGTTACTTATTTTCCCATTGATTTTTTTGTCAGGTGTTTTTTTCCCTGTAGACAACGTATCTCCATGGTTACAGGTGATAGCTAAAGTCAATCCTTTGACCTATGGAGTAGATGCCGTACGGCAGGTGTTTTTGGAAAAAGAACTGGTTTTGTTGGCTAAAGACGGTATGATTGACGCGGGTTTGGGGGTGACCGTTTTTGGTCATAGGATGGGAGTTGTTGAGGATGCACTTATAATTGGTGTTTTGGGCTTTGTACTTTTATCTGCAGCTGTATGGTCTTTTTCGCGCCAAGAATAAAGGCGCAGATTGCTTAATAAATATAGTCTGTCAGTTATGCATTAGGATTCGGATAATAATTGGTACTGCTGCAAGTAGAGATGCGATTAAAAGGAACAGAATCACAAATGTTTTATCCGACATCACTCAAACCATTCAAACCATGAAAGGTTGAATTCTAACCAAATGTTCCAACACCAAAACCCGCAAGAATCATTTGCAGATAATGATATGCCAATCAATACTATTACTAACGTAATGCAGCCAATTCCTGTAAAACGTCCACGCATTTTTATAGGAGGCCTAATTTATATAACATGATTAATACCATCAAAAATAATTAAGCTGAAAAATCAACCTGTATAATTTCATTGAAATAGAGTCTCGGTCAATTGAATAACAAGACATTGTAAATGACCATAAATACAATTACTGTCAATATAAAATATAGAATATGTTTTTTATTAAGATAATTCATGGATTCTTTTTGTTACTTTTAGCATTTTTTGTATAAGATGTCATAACAAAAATCTCCATAAAATCAGTGCTATTACTGCGATAATAATTAGCAATACAATGCATCCGCATGCTTTAGAACCCTGAACTTTTAATTCTCCTCTGCAAATTGGACAGGTAGAACCACGTTCTACGTTTTCTTCTTTAGTATTTGTTTTGTATCCGCATTTTTGACAAATTACATCTGCCATATTAAGTTAGTTACCCTTTAAAGTGATATTTATTTTCAGCATTGCCCTGTTCCAAATAGGTTAAATTAGACCAATATTTGGGATTATACTATAAAAAATCATTGAGGATTTAAGGTGTATTTATATTTGCCAAAGGTATTAAACAATTTTCTCAGTTCTCAAAAATTTAAAAAAGCACCAAGTTGAAAAAGCAGTCATTAAATGCCAAATTGCATGGGGTTGGATTAACGAATCAGGATTGCAAAAAGCAGTATTTGGATATCCCTGTAGCCAAATCGCAAAAGCTAAAAGATAACAGATCATACCTGCAGAAAACCAAGGCACGTAAGTTCTTTGATGCTGAGGTGAATTTGAAGATAGGATAGCAGGTACCCAAAATAAGATAATCCACCAGAACTTATCGATGTTCGAAAATATTTCTGTAGGCATAATCCCAAATACAGCTGCTACAACAAAACCTATAAACCCTGATAGCCACCTAAATCTTGGGGACCAAAATCTAAATAGTGCTTCAGAAATAATCCATAGTCCGATAGAAAGACCAAATAAATCAAGATTAACACCTAATCTTGAACCCAAAAGCCACCTTGATACGGCATAAACTAAAATTATTGCTGTGTAGGTTGTAAAAAAACTCCTTTTGGACCACCTTCCCATTTTACTAATATTGATTAACCACGGGAGGATTATATACATGATCATACTTAGATTATCTGCCCAGCCCCCCAATCTGTGTTGGTTCCATGCATAAGCATTGATCCGGGACCCAAATATATGACAGTGCCAGCATAGAGCATTGATATTGGAGTCAGGCCGTGGAACTGATTTTTTTTGCGCGAATTGTGAGAGTCGTGAGATAAAATCCAAAGCATTGACAAGCCAGCCACCATGAAGCCTAGATTGCTCAGAGCATTGGTAGGTTCTCTAAATATACTGCTGCTAATACGTTCACACCATCTTGAAACTTCCCCAATTGAATCTTGAGATTGCGTTAAATCGATTATGTCTAAAAGGCTGAAAACGACATATATGAAAAGAAAGGAAACGCAGGCACCAATAGAAATGGGGAAAACTTTGTTTCTCCACGGCGATGTATAATGTCTTTCGGTTTCTGGAGTTAAGTTATTTTGAGGTTCCATTTAATAATGAGGAGGTTTTTCTGATTGGGCATTGCAATTAGCGCACAATTTCCCATAAAGGGAATCAAGTTTTCCGCAACTGGCGCAAGCCTGTAGGTCATAACCTAAATTACGATTGATATAGGAAGAATTTGGCTTTGTTTTATTAACAGTCAAACTTTGGCAGTTGGAACAAATTTTTGCAGATGATTTATTAATCCCCTTGCATTTATAACAAACTCTTTTCCTCATATTAAACCTTTTGAACAAAGATGTTCGGTTAGCTTTCTCAATTTGGACATTGAGATTTTACCTGACCAGGGTTCACATCTTTTACTGGTTAAGATTGTTCCTAAACCAACCGAACAATTTATAGTATACATCAGGAAAAGGTGCCATCAGGAGTTATTTTCAAAACTCAATTAAACTGGGTGATTTTAAAGATAAAATAAAATATAAGTATGATGTCCTAATCATTAATAATGTAAATATGTTTTAAGTTTTGACAACCTCTCAATCGGTGAATATGTTGATTTTTCCATCTATGTTCATCGAACAAGATTCACAGAATTTTGATGAATAGAGATTTGATTCAAAGTCATAATGAGGACATTTTGTTACCATTTTTATACCTTGGTAAGACTAACGATTTCTATCATTAAGAATTGTAACTTCTTATGGATAACGATTAGTTATTTCGGATACACTGTATTGTAAAATCATAATCGTAAAAATGAATTAGATTTTATTTATTAATACAATAGAGAGGTTACGTTGGGTACCGTACATTCTTTGCAAATTTGTGAATCACATCGAAGTCCAATGAAAAAAATAGAAGAAACAGTGTTGATTACCGATGTAGGGATTGAGGGTGATATCCATGCTACAAGTCAAATTACACCTTCCCCGGTTCCCAATGATTTTGTGTCTACATATAGGAGAAAAGAAAGGCAAATATTGTTAATGGATTTGGAGACCTTGCAAAAATTTAATCTGGAGACGGGAATAATAAAAGAGAACATAACAACTGAAGGAATCGATATTAATCGACTACAATCAGGTCAAAAGATTATTATTGGAGATACGGCAATTTTAACTGTTACCGGACCTTGCACTCCATGTTCCAGAATGGATGAGATTCGTTCTGGCCTGATGGATGATATTGAAGGTGAGCGAGGGACTCTTGCTTTTGTTGAAATAGGTGGCACCATACGAACAGGAGATAACATTAATATAGGTTAGTATTTGGTTGGAAAGCGAAGGTTAAGTTTTATATAGGAGAATTGGTATGATTAACATTTTCAAGATGTTCGTTTATGCTTTGGGAGTTTTTGCAATTGTATCGTGTTTTAACGCTAATGCACCTGCAAAAGAAGATGCTGAACAAATACAATCATTGCCGGCAAGCTCGAATCAAATGTCATCGTTAAGAGATGAAAATGTTGCACGGAACAACACCCTTTCAAATGGGGTCGATGTAAGTAATTCTGGTATATGGGTGTCAGGTCAAGCGTCAATTGAAATTAAGCCTGATATAGCAATATTGAGGGTTGGGGTTGAGACTGAAGGATTGAATACTAAAGAAGCATTAAATAATAATTCAAAATATGCAGATGCTGTTTTGAATTATCTTAAACAAAACCAGGTAAGTTCTGATGATATTCAAACTACAAATATAAACATAAGCCCAAGGTACGAATATCCAGAGATCACTGGACCCTCATCAACAGTACGCAAGCAAGTGTTGGTAGGTTACAGGGTATATAATTCGGTCGTAATAAAAGTTAGAGACATTGATAACCTAGGTGAATTGATTGATGGAGTTACTGAGGTAGGTAGGGATTCAATTAGGGTTAATGGAATTGAGTTTGCTAGAGATGATATTGAGCCATTTATGGATGATTTACGTAAAGATGCTGTTGAAAATGCAATAGATAAAGCAACCCAATTTGCTAAGTATTCTGGAGTGTCACTTGGTGGGTTGACTCGTTTATCAGAGTCTCCAGTTTCGTCTTATTCTAGGGGCGACATGTTTGAGACAAGAGCATTTGCATCGTCAGCTTCAATTTCCACCCCAATTCAAGAAGGTACTTTAAAGTATACACTGGATGTGCAGGCTGGTTTTTCTATAGAGTGAAGCTAGAATTTGGGTCCTTAGTTGATTTTATTACCCGTGATTTATTAGCTAATCGCTAAACATATTGAGTTTATTTGGGTAGAAAACTACGAAGCAGAGAAGTGGAATTTTGAGGGTGTGGATTAGACCTCGCGCTATAATTTATGTGGGTTTTCTGTATCGTCGGGATTAATAAAATGAGAACTTAATTCAGGATCTAAGTCTCCATTTCTATACGTCGTTCTAGTGAGCCTATTTAGAAGATTACTTCTCATCTCTAATTCAGCCTGTTTATATTTTTCATTGCCGCATAAATTTATCTGTTCCAGAGGATCGTTTTGCATATCAAACAATTGCAATGAATTTCCGTTTTTGCCAACAACAATTTTCCATTTGGCATTTCTTAGCATGTAATGTACATGAACTTCAGATAGAACATCATTGCGCTTATCGGGACCCAACATGGATACGCTGTCTTGATGTTGCCACATTGGAGATTCTGAGATATCAAGTAGAGTTGCGTGGATGTCTATAAGTTCTGTAAATTGGTTTTTTGTAGTGCCTCTTAATGGTTTGTACTCTGATGTTTCTGGTATTCGGATTATCATAGGTATTTTTATTGCAGATTCGTAAAAAACACTTTTGGATAATCTACCTAGATCTCCTAGCATTTCTCCATGATCAGATGAAAGTATAACGTAGGTGTTTTCCAGCCATCCTTTTTGTTCATAAGTTTTTAGTATTTGTCCAATTGATTCGTCAATCATAGCTATTTTCCCTAAGTACCCAGCTGTAATTTCTTTAAGTTGTTTGGGATGATTTGGTTGGTAGTACTGGGCGTAAGTATGGTAATTTTTACTTTCTTCAGAAAGCCAGTCTCCTTGTGGTTTTTCGGGAATCGGATCAGGAATTGAAGCTAGAGGATATCTTTTATATTCTTCAGGAGCATCCCAGGGCTCGTGTGGTCCTTGAAAACCTACATAAACGAAACTTGGTTGATCGGATTCATATTTTTCAACATATTGAGATACTCTTCGCCCGATAAAGGGATCTATATAATGTTTAGATTCTATAGGTAGTGGTTCTGCAATAAACCGGCGTACCAAATCTGGTTTATTTTCGAGGTCTTTGAGGTATTTAGATAAATCGGTTTTTAACCCCAATTTTTCTAGGTAATCAGTATACACGCTTTTCCCTTCTATTATCCCCCATGTACCAGACATATCTTCTATATGGTCGAAACCAATCAAATTATAATTTGGATGATTACTATATAAATTACAGTTTTCCATTGGATAAAGATGATTCTTGCCTATTGAACAAGTTGTGTACCCAGATTTTTTTAATCGATGCATATATGTGTCTGAGTCTAGTGGTACTGTAGAGTCGTTTTGCCACAGATTTGAATTATGAGGATATAGCCCAGTTGTCATAGATGTTCTAGCTGGGACGCATAGAGGACTTGTAGTATATGCGTTTTCAAATAAAATACCTTGGTTAGCTAGGTAATCAATATTGGGAGTTTTTATTAAAGGATGACCAGCTATTCCAATACAGTCTGCCCTTAATTGGTCTGCCATTATTAATAGGATATGGGGTTTGTTTGTCATCTATTAAATACTTGCTCGTTTTTCGAAATTAAAAACACAGTTAATCACGTTTGATTTCTGGAGCTTTCACGGGGTCAATTGAAACGTTGATGCATGAGGGTAGGTCAGAATTAATGGCTCTTTCAAGAGCGGGACCAAATTCAGAATTAGTTGTAACATTTTCACCATGGCCACCGAGTGCTGTGACTAGAAGGTCATATCTTGAATCATTTAAATCACATCCAATGGTTCTATCTAAGCCATAATCTCTTAACTGGATTTGGTGTTCTGCGTTCCATTTTGCGTCGTTACCAATTATGGTTACGAATCTTAAGTTATATCTTACAGCTGTATCGAATTCCATACAGTGAAAACCAAAAGTACCATCTCCAAGCATAGCTATAATTGTTGCTTGCGGACGAGCGATCGAAGCGGCTATTGCTGAAGGTACGCTACTACCTATTGCTCCGCTAGGGCCATTTATTATACGGTTAGGTGTTGATATCGATGCTTGTGTCCATTGTCCAAATTCGCCACCGTCAGATATAAATACAGCATTTTGTTGGTTGTGGAAAATATCTTTGACGGGTTTGCACACTGCTAAAGGATGCATAGGGTTTTTTGTAGAATTTTCCAAAAATGTCCATTCTTTAGGTTTGTAATCTAGTGCCGATTGTATTTTATTGATCCATTTTTCAGTTACAGCAACATTATTACTATTCAATAGGTTGATTATGGATAAAGGATCAGCCTGAGCACTAATTATGAGTCTGTTTGGTTGAACAGATTTCTTCGCTTGATTAAGTACGGAGATTTCGTGGTCAATATGAATAATATTAGCATTTGGAGATATCACAGAATCGTCACCAAATTTTAGTCCGAAATCGAGTTTTTTTCCTAAAAGTAGTATCAAATCAGACTCTTTAAGTACTTCTGGAAATGCTCCAAGACTAGGGTCGTTCACACCTCTGGGACTTTCCATGTTAACCATAGGCAGACCACCTAATAATAATCCTGAAGGTATTTGCTTTTTTGCCAGTCGACTTACTCCCTGTCCTAATAATGCCAAGGGACGCTCTGACGATTTCAAAGTTTCAAGTAAAGTTCGAGTTTCTGATTTAGTAAGTGGTGATGATACAGAGGTGCCATTCTGGTATTTTATATGGCTGTTAGGCATTAGTTCGGCTTCTAATATGTCGACAGGGATAGTTATATGAACTGGACCTGGTCTACCTGTTATAGCTATTGGGTAGGCACGTTCAATATCATATCCGATGTTTTTGGTATTTGTGCATGTCCATGATC
>CAYRIG010000042.1:0-8796 GCA_964424315.1 uncultured Dehalococcoidia bacterium
TTCAGGTATAGCACATGGAGGTCCATCTATCATTCCAACTGCACCTAAACTGAGGGCAGGCAGTAATAATGCATGGCTACCTGTGAAACAATCAAGTCCCATGTCAAGGAAGTTTCGGACATTTTGAAATATGAATGAAGAATGTTTTAAGCCCTTTAATTGGGGTACTGCATTTTTAATTTCCTTCATCAGTTCAGGGGTGATTTCGACTTGTGTTGCTTGAGGCAAATTGTATGCAAATAATGGTAGATTAGCTGCTTCACCTACAGCCTTATAGTGGTCAACAATAGATTGGTCAGGTTGGGCATAAAAGTATGGAGGAACGCAGCAAACAGCTTCTACTCCAACCGAAGCTGCATGTTTAGCAAGTTTAGTTGCTCTATCAGTTGTAGGAGCGCCTACGTGCATAATATTTTTTATCCTACCTGCATTTTGGTCAGCAGCTATTTCAGCGATACGCATGTTCTCTTCATCTGTAAGGAATATACTTTCTCCAGTACCTCCTGCCACCCAGAAACCGTGAACGCCTGCCTGTATATTGAATTCTATTAATTGCCTGAAAGCCTTTTCGTTTAATTTTCCATCTGTTCCCATAGGGGTTATAAGCGCGGGGTAGACTCCTTCAAAATCAGCCATGTGTTATCTCCATGTTTATTAGTTTATATTCAAGGAAAAATATTGTAGCATGACTTCTAAGGTATTGTTATCTAGATAAACGATTTTAGTGACAAAATTTTGAAGCCAGTTATCATTTGAATGTAAATAATATATATATGGGTGGGTTTTAAATCTAAAACAGTATAGATACAGGAAGGTATTCCATGAAAATGTATGTTAGTGGGAAATGGATAGAATCTAGCGAGACTATAAATGTAGTTAATCCATATGATGGGCAAATTGTTGATACAGTCCCCAGAGGAAATTCTGGGGATGTGGATCAGGCTATAGCAAGTGCTGAAAGGGGTTTTGCAGACATGGCCGCACTACCTGGCTACAGAAGATTTGAGATATTAAGAAAAACTGCTGATCTTTTGGAAGAAAGGATAGAAGAGTTTGCAAAAATTATTACTCAAGAGGAAGGAAAAACAATCAATGAAGCCCGAGGTGAAGTTCAAAGGGCAGTTCAAACAATCAGTTTATCTGGAGAAGAAGCAAAACGGCTTTATGGAGAAACTATACCTTTAGATGGCGCACCAACATGGAGTGGACAATTTGGATTTACAATACGTATCCCTGTTGGAGTTGTAGCAGCTATAAGTCCATTTAATTTCCCATTGAACCTTGTTGCTCATAAAGTTGGTCCTGCTATAGCGGCAGGCAATTCTGTTATTGTTAAGCCTGCAACAGATACTCCATTATCGGCATTGAAATTAACTGAAATTTTACTGGAATCTGGATTGCCTGAAGAGGGTATTCAATGCATTACTGGAACGGGAGCAAGCATTGGAGATAGTTTAGTAGCTGATAAGAGAATTAGGAAAATCACATTTACTGGTAGCCAAGAAGTAGGCGAACATATTTGTAAAGTAGCAGGACTAAAAAAGGTTACAATGGAACTTGGGTCAAATTCACCATTAATAATCATGCCTGATGCTGATATAGAAAAAGTAGCTGCAGCGACAATTTCGAGTGGTTTTTCTAATGCAGGACAAGTTTGCATATCAGCACAAAGAATAATAACTCATGAGAACATATACAGTGACTATTTGGATGAATTATCTGCTCAGGTCAAACAGATGAACGTAGGTGATCCACTTAATGAAACAACTTTAATGGGTCCAATGGTTAGAGCTGATGATGCATCTCGGGTCAATGACTGGATACAAAGTGCTGTACAATCAGGTGCAAGAACTTTAATCGGAGGAGAATTTTCTGGAGCTGTACATCAACCGACAGTTGTCGCAGATGTTGATCCAGAGATGAAGATATCTTGCGAAGAATTATTTGGTCCAGCAGTAGCTGTGACTCCGTGTTCAGACATAGATCAGGCTATTGAATTGGCTAATGATACAAATTTTGGGTTGAGCGCTGCGATATTTACCCAAGATATTGATTTAGCTATGAGATTTGCGAAAGATGTTCATTCTGGCAATTTGATGATTAATTCGGGTCCTCAATGGAGAGCTGATTTGATGCCTTATGGGGGAGTGAAAGATAGTGGGATGGGCAAAGAAGGACCTAAGTATGCAATAGAAGAGATGACTGAATTGAAAATGGTAGTATATCATCCTTAAAAATTGATAAAGTCAAGAATCGAGATTATTGGAGGGTAACAAAAATCAAAGGGAGGTTTTTGCGATGAAAGCAGTTTCAAGGACAGTTGTGCAACTTAAACCTGGGAAGAAAAGTGAAGCTGATGCATTCATGTTGGATAAAAGTGATGCTATTTCACTTATAGAAGGTCTTGTAAGCTGGGGTTATATATATACTGGTGAAAGCGAAATTACCGTTATAGCCGTCTATAACGATAAGGTGAGCGCGGAGAATGCAACTCCATATGTAAATAAATTGTTATCTGATGTTGCTCCATTGGTAGCTGCTCCCCCGGTACGCAATATTTATAATGCTCATTGGTATTAATCACTACGTTGACTATCATAATTGTACTAGTTAGAATCTGTTATAATGGGAATTAGATTTTGTTATAGGAATAATTCATGAACCAAACCAAATCACAAAAACCTTTGACTATAACTATAAGTCCCGAAGCAGCGGATCATGTTAGTAAGTTTGCTGAAAATTCAGGTAAGACTGGATCTAATTTGCGGGTTGCGGTAAAGGGTGGTGGGTGTTCCGGTATGACTTATATGCTTGATATTGTGGATGAACCAAACGAAGGGGATAAAGTAATAGAAGACAACGGATTAAAATTATTTGTAGACAAAAAATCCTATGTCTTTCTTGCTGGAACTGTTCTTGAGTATTCAGGCGGATTGAATGGTAAAGGATTTGTTTTTAATAATCCTAACGCTAAAACAACTTGTGGCTGTGGAACATCGTTTAGCGTATAAATATTTTCGAAACGATTGTTTTTTACAAGTATAATTCTATTTGCAAATACAAATATGGTTGTTACACATTATTTTTTGAGTTTTTGTTTTGAATCAATTGACTGCCAATAAAGAAATCAAACAATACAAATCTTTGATTGAAAGCTGTGGTTTAATCCAGTTTAACAATATGGGTGTTTTACGTGCTAAAGGTGCTGATGTTCTGGATTTGATAGATAGGCTTTCAACTAATGAAATAAGCAAATTAGAAGACAATTCTTGGATGGACACAGTATTTACAACGAATAAAGGCAGGATTGTAGCTCAGGTTAGATTACTAAAATCTTCGAAACAAATTTTAATTTTATCAGATAGAAATATTTTAGATAAAATTATTGAATGGATTGATTTTTATACTTTTTCGGAAGATGTTGAATTTGAAAATGTAAGTGAAAATATGGAAGTATTTTCATTAATAGGACCATCTTCTCAGGTCATTATCCAAAAGATTATTGATATGTCTAATATTAACACTAATACGGGTAGTTCTATTTCAATTAACTTGGGCGAAAAGGATTTGATTTTAAACTTTGACCGAATTGGCGGTATACCTAAAATAGATTTGATATTAGATGAAGCTAATCGCCAGCAATTGGTTAAATTGCGCGATCAACAAAATATAGATGAAGTAACATCCAATATCTACAATCTTTTCCGTATTGAAAATAGGTCTCCGGTTCACGGTTCAGAATTGATTGATAAATATAATCCTTTGGAAGCAAACTTGTTAGGTAATATAAGTTTTAATAAGGGTTGTTACGTTGGACAAGAGGTGGTCGCAAGATTAAATGCTTATGATAAAGTAAGAATGCAACTGGTTTTTCTTTACGTAGATAAAAATTGCAACCCTGAAAAAGATATGGCTATAATTTCCGATACGGGTCAAGTAGGGTTATTAACCTCTTTTGAATTTTCTTCTATTGCTGATAAATGGGCAGCATTGGCTTATATAAAGAAATCTAAATGTTTACCTCAAAGTGAATTTTATGTGGTAGAGAAAGACGTGAAATTCAAATGTGAGATTGGGAATTTTGGATTAACAGATTAAGGCGTCAATTTAGGAGGTAATAATGAGACTCCTCCATCTATGACGATAGTTTGGCCTCTAATCATATTTGCCTTTTTACTACATAGGAAATTAACTGCATCAGCTATATCTTGTTCACTAACCATTTTACCAACTGGATTATCTGAACCAGATTTGAGCATTTCTTCAGAGTTCGGAAAATGATCAAGTGCCCCAGTTTTAACATAACCACCAGCAACGGCATTAACCGAGATTCCTAATGGTGCTAGTTCAACTGCTAAATATCGTGTTGCGGCTTCCAAAGAAGCTTTTGAAACACCCACTGCAAAATAATTTTTGAGGACTAATTTACTTCCTAAACTAGTTAGGTTAACTATGCAGCTGCCTGGTTGCATGTATGCGATTGATTCTCGTGTGCAGAGCCATGGCGCTTTTGCGTTGATATCCATGGTCCAATCCCAGTGTTTAGATGTTAGTTCAGTTGCGGGCTTATTAACGCCAGAAGCAGCATTATTTATTAGATAGTCTATCCTACCGAATCTATCACCAACTTTTTTAAAAAATTTGGTGATAGATGATGGGTCACCTAAATGAGCTTTGAGGTTAATACACTCCACTCCTAATTCAAGAATATCATTTAGTGTTTGGTTTGCCGCTTTCGCCTGCCGATAATAATTAAATGCGATATCCGCACCTTGCTTGGCAAAATCAAGGGCTATGGTGCGTCCGATGCCCCTTGAACCACCAGTTATAACGGCAACCTTACCTTTGAATTGTTTACGTGTTTCCATTTAAAAAATTATTGTAGGCGTTGATGTATTAAACAGCCATTCCTCCGTCAACGCTGATTACTTGTCCAGTAATATATTTTGATTTTTCATCGGATAAATACAGTACTAGATTAGATATATCATCGGGTTCTCCAAATTTGCCTTGAGGTATGGCGCTTAGCCAGAATTCTTTTTGAGCATTGGTTAAAATGGCGGTAGTTTCTGTTTCCAAATAACCAGGAGTGACACAGTTTACAGTGATATTCCTTTTAGCTACTTCTTTAGCAACCGCTTTTGTAAAACCAATTATCGCTGCTTTTGAGGCTGTATAGTTTGATTGTCCGGGATTGCCCCTGAGACCCACAACAGATCCGATATTTATTACTCGGCCCCAACGTGTTTTTAGCATGGATTTTATCGCTGCTCTAGTACAATAAAAAGTTCCATTCAAATTTGTACCGATAACATTATTCCATGCGTCATCTGACATTCTCACAAGCAGTTGATCTTGAATTATTCCAGCATTATTAACTAGTATGTCTATTTTGCCCCATTTTTGAATTATTTTATCCATCATGTCTGTGACTTGCGTCAATGATGAGACATCAGCCTGAACAGTGAAAGATTTCACTCCCATTGATTTAAGAATATCGCTAAGAACTTTTGCATCATCTTTTGAGGATTTATAATTAATGGCAACATTGATGCCGTTTTCAGCTAATTTAAGTGCTATAGATTTCCCTATGCCTTTAGCTGCACCTGTTACAAGAGCAAATTTGTCGGTTTGGTTGGAATTTCCCACATGAACCTCCAAGATATATAAATTATTTGATTGCAGATAATCCCGATTTTAATTTTGAAACAAGGTCTATTTCTACGCACCATTTGGCTGTTTCTATTGCCCTTGCAACAGTATCGGATTTAGCTTTCCCATGTCCAATTATACTAACACCATCAACTCCAAAAAGAGGACCACCCCCTTTAGTTTCTGCTACGTTGTGCATGTTGTAAATTTCGTTAGATATATCGTTGATGTCATCTGCTTTTAATTTCGTATTTAATTTTGAATTAAGGTGTTTGGAGATCTTCGAACCCAATCCCTCAGTTAATTTCATCAAAATATTGCCTACGAATCCATCGCATACAACTACATCAGCTGGATTGTGCATTAGATCATTTGCTTCAACATTGCCTATAAAGTTGAGGTCTGTATTTTTCAAAATCGATGATGTTTCTTTAACTTGCTTGTTGCCTTTTTCATCTTCCGCGCCCACGCTTAATAAAGCTACCCTAGGATTGGAAATCTTGTATACGTATTTAGAGAATATTTCTCCCATTATGGCAAAGCTTAATAATTGGCTCGGTTTACAGTCAACATTAGCTCCTGCATCTAATATGACCATGTTAGGTGAAAATCCTAGAAGTGGCCCACCGATAGCAGGCCTTTCTATCCCATTTAACGTCCCTAAAATTATTGCTGCAGATGCCATTGTTGCACCACTTGAACCCATTGAGACATTAGCATCAGAGACCCCTTTTTTAATTAGTGAAGTACTAACTATTATGGAAGCTTTAGGTTTTTGCCTCATAGCGACTGCAGGATGTTCATTTTCAGTGATGTGATTTTCTGCTGGAACTACTTGAAGTGATTTATCATCAAACCTATGTTTAGCCAATTCAGGTTCAAGTAAACTTGGAACTCCTACCAATTGTATTGATATACTTTGCTGTCTACTAGCAGCTATTGCTCCTGCTACAATTTCCGCAGGAGCATTATCTCCACCCATAGCATCAACAGCTATTTTATATACTTTCTCTGTTGTCAATTTTTGCTCCTAATATTGATTATTGTGATTAAGAAGTTAGTAACATATAGTGGCTTCACCAGTAATCACTTGGTTGCCATTTTTGTTGTTAATGCCTACTTTGTAAAAAGCTTTGTTTAAATTATTATCCTTTGTCGTCCGCGATAATTCCCCAAATGTTTCAATAGATTCTCCTGATAAAACAGGAGAACGAAACTTTACCTTTAATTGGCCCGTAGTTGCCCATTTTGTATCAAATGCTACACTCATCATTTCTGATAGGTAAGACAAAACCATCATACCATGTGCTATTGTTGTATCAAATCCAGCCTTATTAGCGAAAGTGGAATCTAGGTGGATTGGGTTAAAATCATTAGATACTTTAGAGTAATCGACTATCATTGATTCAGTTATCTGTCGTTCTATAGTTGGTAGGTTTTGAGGTAGGGTGTATTGCATATTTATAATGAGGTGAACAGAGTTGTTTTGCCTCTCAATATTGGCGTTTTGTTCTCGTCTTTTACGGATAATCCGATCATTAAAATTCTAATTGATTTACGTACGCTGTTTTGCAATAGAGTTGTCGTGCAACATAAAACGCTATTTAAATTAGCAGGATTAATGAATTCAACTTCTTGTCCGGTATGCAACGTACCATCGGGCAATTCTAGTTTGCTTACCAAATCTCTTAAGCTTAAAGTTAAAATAGCCGTTGGTGGTATTGTGTTTTTGTATTTAACCGAAACTTTCGAAAAAGGAAAAGAATCGCATTTAGTTGATTTGCTATACATTTCAACTAACTCAGAATCAATTTTGTATTCAGTTTTGGATAATACTAAAGGTAAATTTTGATTTGATGAAAATGCGTTCATTTATGTCATGGTACCAAAATCGCTCTTGTCAATCCTGTAGTGGAGTTTTTACCTGACCACTCTGATTGTTCAAAGGCCTCTGATATTTCATCCAGAGCGAATTTATGGGAAATAATATTTGTTAATGGAAATTTGTTTTGTGTTCTTACCAAAAAGTCTAATGATACCGGAATAATATATGGATCATAATGGGCTATGCCAATTAACTTTGTCATATTCCAGACCAATTTGGACATATCAATAGTTGCATCGCTGTTGTCCCAAATATTTCCTATTTCTACATAGCTGCCACCGTTTCGAAGCATAGAAATGCCTTCGTTAACAACGCCTGGGTATCCTACAACTTCTAATCCAACATCTGCACCTCTTTGATTAGTAATGTTTTTAACATGTTCGATCCGGTCATTTATGTCAGTAATTTCGTTAATATTAATAGTGTGCGTAGCTCCACATTGGCGTGCAAGTTCTAGCCGATTTTCTATTCCATCAATAACTATAACATTTGCAGCACCCATCTCGGTTGCTGCTGCTGCGGCGTTAATTCCTAAACCGCCTGCACCTTGAATTACAACAGAATCTCCTATTTTCATGCCTCCTTGTTGAAGTCCATAAATCACTTGCGAGAGTGCGCAATTGACCGATGTAGTTGCTTCATCTGGTACCTCATCTGGGACTTTGAATACGAAATGTCCGGGAAAAAGATAATAATATTCCGCGAATCCCCCATTACAATAAGGAAGTTCTTCTATGGTTCCTCGAAACCTAAAGCGGTTTGGGCAATTGTTAAATTCCAATCTCATACAGTTATAGCATCTTCTACATGGGAAAAAGTAAGGGAATGCCACTCTATCTCCTTCCTTGAGTTTTTGACCCATAGAGTCTGTAGTAATATTTGAGCCAAGAGAATCGATTTTACCTGTCATTTCGTGTCCAAGAATTATCGGACCTGGTTTACCGGAGGTTTTTGGTTTAAGTTCACCGCGCCAGTAATGTAAATCTGATCCGCAGATTGCAGATGAGGTTATCTTAACTAATATCCCATCGGAATCTACCGGTAGGGTTGGCAATTCTGTAATTTCAAATTTGTAGGGTTTTACAAATACTGCTGCCTTACCTTTTTTCATTATTTGCTCCTATGTATTAAATAAAATGGTCGGGTTACTAGGATTATTATTATTAATCGTATTTTTGAATAATGATGCAAGCATTTTGCCCACCAAAACCAAAGCTATTGGATAATGCCGTTTCTACTTTATGCTTGCGAGCTAGATT
>CAYRIG010000043.1:0-850 GCA_964424315.1 uncultured Dehalococcoidia bacterium
GTTGGTGCCGAAAGTTCGTTGCCTTTAAAATCTAGTTTGTTATTCATCATATTTGCGTCATGAATCAATTCAGTAGGTTTGTAATCCATAACAGTTTTTACGTTGGTAGTCTCTTTTGGGTTGAATGGGTCCCCTTGAAAGATTACAAAGTTTTCTAAACCTAATAATTGAGCACCCAATAAATGGCTTTGTATCGCTAGTTTATTCATATCTCTGCAGCTCATCGAAAACATAACATCGGAGGTAGAATTTTGTTTTATCCAGTAGGCAGATTGAAGTGAATTTATGCGGACTGATTTACCGGGATTGTAAGCTACATATACAAAATCTGAATTTAAAGATGACGCTTTTTCCAAATCGTTAAAATCAATGCCTCGCGGAGGAGAATAATCGCAAATAAAAGTAACAGACTCACGTTTGTTTGAGGTATATTCTGTAAATTTAGACATTCAAATTGTATTTTGATTGCTCATATAAAAAAGAGCAAGATTTAATTGAATGCTAACTTATGGATATAGTTATTTCCATCCTAAACCTTTGTGTTTTTTGTTAGGAAGCAGAGAAACGCGATGTCCTTTTTCACATTTGTATCGTTGTTCCCTTATTTCAGCTCTCTTTCCTGATAAAGAAGACTGTTCCATCGGGTTTAGGCAGAAAGGGCATTCTACCGAATAAACTACTCTATTTTTGATTCTAATTACTTTAACGTTGGCTGTAGTGTTAGAAAGATTTTCAAAATCACCGATATATCGTAATATGAATTTTGTTGCTGAACTCAATATAGACTTGTTGTTGTTATTAGCAGGCGGTTCGTATGCGTAATCAACATAACCGCAAGTGCTACATTCTG
>CAYRIG010000043.1:860-8775 GCA_964424315.1 uncultured Dehalococcoidia bacterium
CATCATAACCTATAATTAATTTGGTTTCGCAGCGGGGACATAAATGTTTTGGAATTTGTTTGTGTTCACGCTGTGGATGAGCTCTCTGCTGAGCAAAATCTATTATCTGCGGTTCGAAATCTGGTTGGCTACTTAAAGCTTCTGATACCATATTAAATCTCCTAGATCATATGTATGAATTTCACATGATCGAAGGAGAAATATCAGTTTATTAACTGTATCAAATATCTGTAAATACAGCCTTGAAACTAATTATTTCGATGTAAGATAGGTTGCGCCTTCTCCTACGTCCTACGAATTAATGAATCATACCCCAAAGTTTTTGTATTTGTATAAGAAAAATACTAAACTTGTCAAGTACTAAGTTTAAATTTTTGCATAGTGTATTGCAAAAACTAGCATAAAACATTTATTTTGCTGGTTGATTTAACGTAATATAACCTTATACAAAGTAAATATGGTTAGGTAAATAGGTTTTACTTAGGAGGTTTTTGTAATGTCTTTAAAGATTATTGTTTGTGTGAAACAAGTGATAGATCCAGATGCTCCGATTGCATCTTTAGATATAGGTGAAGGCAATATTGTTGTTTCAAAAGACAAACAATTCGTAATAAATGGTTATGACGAGAACGCCGTAGAAGCAGCATTGCAGATTAAAGATGATATAGGTGCAGAAATAACTGTTTTGTCCGTTGGGAGCGATTTTGAAAATGATGTTATGAAGAAACCGATTTCAATGGGTGCAGATAGATTAATATTGGTAAAAGATCCGATGCTCCGATCCCTGGATGGTTTTACAACAGCTGAGTTATTAGGAAAAGCAATTGGCAAAATTGGCGAATTTGACCTTGTCTTATGTGGTAGGCAGGCTTCAGATTTGGATAATGCATATGTTCCTTTAGCTTTGTCTGAAATATTAAATGTTGCGTCCGTAACATTAGCTCAGAAAATTGATGTAAATGCTAATGGAGTTAAAGTAGAAAGAGTGATGTCTGGAGGGTATCAAGTAGTACAAACTGAATTTCCTGCTTTAATCACGGTTAGTAATGAAATAGGTAATCCTAGATATCCGACCATCAGAGGTATTATGAATGCTGGTCGTAAACAACCTGATATATGGACACCTGCCGAGCTTGGTATAACAGACGACTTATTAAACAAACAGTCATTAATCAAGAATTTATCAATTCCAACTAATGAATCAGATTGTGAATTTCTAGATTCAGAGTCGGAAGAAGAATTAGGGAAATTATTGGTCGAAAATTTGATGGAAAAGAAGTTGATTTGAACTTATAAGGATTATTGATGAAAAACGTTTTTGTTTTGGCCGAACATAAATCACAATCATTTGAAAATATTACCTACGAATTAATATCAGCAGGTAGAAGTGTTGGAGAAGATGTGAGCTTGGTAATATTAGGAAATTCAAGCAATATGCCAAATATAGCAGAAATCAGCAGGTTTGTTGATCATATATATATTGCAGAACACGAATTTTTAAATGAATGGAATGCTGATGCCTGGACATCTGTTTTATATGATATCTGCTCGGGAATCAAGCCAGACTTGTTGTTAATGGGCAAAACAAATTTGGGACGAGATGTAGGTCCTAGATTGGCCTACAAATTGAAAGGAAGATTCATACAGGATTGTTTTGGGATGCAAGTAGATGATAATAATGTGTTCACTGCACTAAGACCAGTATATGGTGGGAATATAATCGCAGAATTAGAGTTCGAATTTAATGGGTGTACCAATATAGCAGTGATGCGGGCAGGTTCCTATGATAAGGATATCGCAGAATTGGATTCAGGGGCAAAAGTTGAAAATGTTGAGATAAATCTAGAGGATAATGATATTAACGTGCGGCACATTGAATTTGTTGAAGAGTCTGGCACTGGAATTAAATTAGAAGATGCTTCAGTAGTAGTAGTAGGAGGAAGAGGATTGGGTGGTCCTCAACCTTTCGAGCTATTGGAGAATATAGCTGAGCTTTTAGGAGGAGCAGTAGGGGCTTCAAGAGCGGCTTGTGATGCAGGTTGGATTGACCATAATAAACAAATAGGATTAACTGGAAAAACAGTATCTCCTAACCTATATATCACTGTAGGTGTGTCGGGTGCTAGCCAGCATATGGCTGGTTGTTCAAATGCTAAGAATATAGTAGCTATCAATCAGGATAAAGACGCTAATATTTTTAAAAAAGCCTCTATTGGAGTGGTTGGTGACTGGAAAATCATTTTACCTTCATTAATCGAAGCTTTAAAAAATAGGAACACCTAATGTCATTTTAAATACATTATTGGTTGATTTATTCGTCGGATTCTTTGACTTTCACAACTCGGTCTAACATGTGATTTGGCACTTCTTCATAATGATCAAATTCTAAAGTATATGAACCGCGGCCTTGAGTGATTGAGCGCAAATCTGTAGCATATTTAAGCATTTCAGATTGAGGAACCTCTGCTTCTATGATGGTTGTTCCGTTACCTTCGGGATTCATTCCCAATATTTTACCTCTTTTCCCATTAAGATCACCCATTATTTCACCGGTATCTTCATCGTTTACAGTGATTGCAGCTTTCATAACAGGTTCTAACAAAACTGGCTTTGCTTCTTTCAGTCCCTTAGAGAAAGCATGACCACCTGCGATTTCAAAACAAATTCCTGAGGAATCTACCGGATGAAAACTACCATCAACTAATGTAGCTTTTACATCTACAACTGGATATCCGGCAATTACACCATCATCCATTGCTTTAACCACTCCTTTTTGTACTGAGGGTATGTATTCCTTGGGTACACTCCCGCCATAGATTTTTTCTTGAAAATCAAAACCTTCTCCCCTGGAAAGAGGTTCCATTTCTAACCAAACATGACCAAATTGACCATGACCTCCGGATTGTTTTTTATGTCTGTATTCGACTTTAGCATTGCCTGATATTGTTTCTTTGTATGGTACTTTAGGTGTATCTAACAAGATTTCAACCCCAAATTTCCTTTTCATTTTTCTACAGCCACATCTAAATGAGTGTCACCGAGACCGCATAAAAGCATTTCAAGCGTGTTTTGCTCTCTAATCATTTTTAAACTAGGGTCTTCTTCACAAATTCTAGCAATAGAACTAGTCATTTTGTCTAAATCAGCCTGTGTTTTTGGCTTCATCGACATATTGTAAACGGGATTTGGAAAGTCAATGCCATTCAATTCAATATTAGCATCTTTGGTAGTAAGAGTATGGCCAGTCAAAGCGGACGATAATTTAGTTAATGTTCCAATATCTCCAACAGGTATCTCATCTGCATTTTCTTGTGTTTGACCTCTCATTGAATATACTTGGCCAATTCTTTCAGATTCTTTAGCATTTGCATTCCAAATAGTAGAGTCGCTTTTAAAATTACCGCTATATATTTTTATATATTACAATTTAACTACAAAAGGGTCGGCTGATGTTTTGAATATTAAAGCTGCTAGTGAACTTGACCCTGGGCTAATTTCAATTGAATCGGTTGTACCTGCTTTAACAGCTTTGATATCTGTTTCGTCTAAAGGATTTGGAAAAAAAGAAATGATTGAGTCCAAAAATTCAGTTGCTGTTGTATCTACCTGAGTTGAGCCCATGAATACAGGGATGATTGTGCCGGTTTTAATTCCAGTTTTTAGTCCTGATAACAATTCTTCATCTGTAAGAGTTTCTCCTTCAAGATATTTAGTAGCTAAATCATCGTCTGTTTCAGCGACCACTTCAATAAGTTCTTCACGCATGTATTCTACTTGGTCGGGGTCTATATCACTGTTCCCGTCTGATTGAAGCAGATTAACTGTTCCAGAAAATCCATCAGCCACTAAAGGTATTTGCATAGGCACACATTGTCTACCAAACGTGGACTTAATTGTGGATAAAAGAGCTTCAGCGTCGATATTCTCTCTATCCATTTTGCTTATGTAAATGCTCTTAGGCAAATTATAATCACTTGCTAAGTTCCACATCTGGATTGTTCCAGTTTCAATGCCAGCCGCAGCAGATATAACTATAATTGCTGATTCTGCGACACGCAAACCAGATATTACCTCACCCCTAAAATCAGCATATCCAGGAGTATCAATCAAATTAATTTTGTGATCCTTCCATATTATGGGAAGAATCGAAGTTTGTACGCTGGTCTGACGTTTTTGTTCTTCTGCTTCGTAATCAGAAATGGTTGTGCCATCTTCTATTTTACCTAGTCTGGAAGTGTGGCCAGCTGCGTAAAGCATAGATTCACAAAGCATCGTTTTGCCTGAGCCGCCGTGCCCCATTAACAGAACATTGTGAATATTTTCAGTATTAATTTTAACCATGTTTACCTCATTTGCGCCTAGATTTCTTCAG
Source organism: uncultured Dehalococcoidia bacterium (assembly GCA_964424315.1). Taxonomy (GTDB): domain Bacteria; phylum Chloroflexota; class Dehalococcoidia; order Lucifugimonadales; family OSU-TB39; genus OSU-TB39. The sequence goes on from CAYRIG010000043.1 coordinate 5,233, forward strand.
TGCCAAACTACATTTTGATTGAATACTAATCGAGTACAGTTCTTAGATATAATTAATCTATATTCCCATGATGTTATATCCAGTGTCAACATGGATAATTTCTCCGGTTATGCCACTGGATAAATCACTTGATAAAAACAATGCAGTTTTAGAAACTTCTTCAGTGGTGATATTTCTTTGAAGAGGAGATTTTTCTTTATGTATGTTTTTCATATCTCTATACCCAGAAATCACCCTCGAGGAAAGAGTATCCAACGGACCAGCTGATATTGCATTAGCTCTTATATTAAGGTGGCCGAGGTCTGAAGCTATTTGCTTAATTTCATTTTCTAAAGCTGCTTTAGCTGTCCCCATTACATTGTATCCTGGAAATACTCTAGTTGATGCCTGATAGGTCATAGATATGATTGATCCTCCATCAGTCATAAATTTTGAACCATAACGGGCAATTGGTATCAGTGAGTAAGCACTAATGGTCAAAGCTGTGATAAATCCATTTTTTGAAACATCAACAAATGGTCCTCCTAAATCATCTTTATCTGCAAAGGCAATGCTGTGAATAATAATATCAATTGTTCCAGATTGAGAAGCATCGCCGATTTTGTTCATTGCATTTTCAATTTTTGAATCTTCACTTGCATCGCATTCGACTAAAGTACTTGGTTGAATTAAGGTTTTTGATAATGCTTCAACCGAATTAAAAACGCGTTCGTTCTGATAACCAATAATTACGTCAGCACCAGCTTGGTCAAGGATTTTTGCTATGTCCCAAGCGATACTTCGGTGATTTGCAACTCCAAATACTACTGCTGTTTTTCCAGTAAGATTTATTGGATACATTGTTTATTTCTCCTAGTTATAAAGTAATATGGGTACTAATCCGATCCGTCAATTTAATTATTATAATCAAGGGCTACTGAGAATCCTATTACGGTTGGTTTTAGGCCACAATCTATCTTTTGTTGGCTATCCAAACTGATTTTCAGAGTATTATGATCTTTAATATGATTACCATCAAATAAAAGAATTCTTTCTGAGTCAATTCCAGATGGGATTTCTCTTAAAAAACTAGGTGAGTTATTATTAATTGTCAAATAGATGTTGTCCGATGGGGGAAGATTTTCAACATTTACGGAAACAGATATTTTAACTTTTGAATCGGGTTCTTGTAGTAAAGGTTCTGAAATAGATATTGATAAATCCAATTCGCTGTCGGTGTTATCAAAAGTGAGGGGGAGTTGAACTTTTGGTATTGCATTGCTGAATGCAGCACCTAATTGAGAAAAATAGTTTCTTCTGGTGAAATTATCAATTTGATATTTTTTGTTACTACTTTTTAAATTATCTAAACTAGCGATTTCATTTAACATAGTATGTTTCCATTTCGTATCTATGCTGTGGTAGTTAAACAGGTAAATCCCATCGCTCTTTTTATTTAAATATTGGTATGCAATTCCACGAACTTCATCATCGTCTTTAGTTGGTCTTAAACGCTCGATACAACCTAGTACCTTAATGTCAGTATTTTTTGCAGCAGCAACAAATTCATCAATAGGCGTTGAATAGGGAATAAAACCTCCGCCAGCTATAACTATGTCAACTAGTTCTTTTTTCATCCATTCTTCGACATCAAGACCAATTCGGGCAGAATCGTACAAAGTAGGCGGAACTCTTACTGCTAACTTCACCTCCCTCCCTGTCGATTTAATCACATTATCGATTTTATCTTTTACCTTCTTGATCAAGTCGGTAGCAAGGTGTCTTTTGGCGAAGGCTTCTTCTACACGGAAAAAAGCAGGGTGCCTGAACCAATCAAGTTCAATGCCGTCTACGTCAAATTTTTCAACAAGTTCAGTTATGATACTTAACCGATGATTTCTAACTTCAGGAAAAGCAAAATCCATGCCAGTTCTTATGCCATGTTCGAGCGTTCCTTTTTCGAGTTTTTCTCCAGGCCTGCCAATAAGAAGGTCGGGACGCTCTCTTCTAAACCTTCCATAAGTCGGTGAATTGATATCTATCTCATAATGTTCATTCATACGCAGTGAAGGGAAAAATTTCATTCCTGCTTCGTGACACAATTTTGACAAGCCTGTGACGGGTCCACCGCACTCATCTATAAGTGATTGAAGGTTTGCAGCGCGTATTTTTATACTTTCATCGGGATTTTCGTATCCATCTCCGATACGCTCGCCTATTTCTGTTTCATAATCGTAAACTTCATGACCTCCAACAGACCACAATAATGTAGTTAAAGGAGTATCTTTATAAGTATCAATCATCTTATTTTTTAAGTCAGATAATTTAAGCAAATGTTCTTTTTGATTTATTATTTCTCCGTCATCGTTTACGAATAGCTCTGCTTGCTTAGTTTTAACCATTATTAAAAGGTACTCCTGTTAGTGTGTATAAGAAGGTTAAGAAAATTTTATAATTGGTCGATATATTTCAATTCTTCTTCTAATTCAGCTATCCCATGGAAATGTTCTAATAGGATTGTGGCATCAAGCTTTTTGATTTGTTCGTGCAAATGTTTTGGCAAGGTACCTTTACCTACACTTAAGTGGGAATCTTTTCTGCCGCGATTGTCATAAAGATAATTATCACTCCAGTGAACATGCCGTATCAATTCAGGTCGTTTTAGAAAAGCCATAACACGTTCTTTTCGTTTTCCATCATCTTTAAATTTGTGAGCGTAAGTACATGTGTGGCTAGAATCTAAGCATAGAAAAACATTGTCCAAATTTACATCTTCGCATATATTTATCCATTCTTCGGGTGAAGCACCAAAGCTGATATTCATTTTGCCCCAGTCGATTTTTTCCTCATCCAAATCCTCTGCTCTTGTAAATGAAGCATTCATGTTTTCAATTACAATCTCTAAACTAAATTGATTAGCAAACTTAGCTATTTCCTGAATAGCTTGTATCATTAATTCGTAATCTCCTTCCCTGCCAGAAGTTTGGGTCTCATCAAACCACTGTTTTTGAGGAGGATGGAGATTGATCTGTTTTATAGTAGGGTGCATCTCTAGTTTCGAAATATAGTCTTTAAGAAGTGAGATAGCATTAACTCTATGTTCGGTATCTTTCGCAGCGTAATTCAATCTTAACCCATCTTTTACATAAGGAGCATGAGCACTGATTAACATGGGCGATAGTTCGTTAGGAATCGATGGGTCAGTAGTAGCGTGTAATTCCGCTTTAAGGTTTAGTCGTATTAAATCTATTATTCCAACATCAGTTGGAGCAGATAAAGGGTGTTTTGTGGACATCTTTTCTCCTAAAGCTATGGTTAAGAATTACAACGTAGCAATAATTTCAGCTACATTTTTTCTAATCGTATCATCTATTTGCGGGAATGGTTTTCTAGGATTACCACAATCAATTCCAAGCCTTTCACTAACGATTGCTTTTATACTAGGGAAGTATTCGTATTCCAGCAGTTTATTTGCGTGTGTTAACGCTTTTTGTTGTGCTATTTTCGCTTTTTCAAGATTGCCACTTTTGAAAGAGTTCCATATTTCAACATATATTTCAGGTA
>CAYRIG010000044.1:0-511 GCA_964424315.1 uncultured Dehalococcoidia bacterium
TATATGTTTCAACGTTACAAATTTAATGGAAATGTATAGAAGTATGGTTGAAAAAAAAATGAAGTTTATAACCGAACCTATAATTAGAACAACCGAATCTGGAAATACTACGACCATATGTTATGGGCAAGATCCGGAAGGAAACTGGCTTGAATTTATTGAAAAGATCAAGGTATGACAATAAAGCCTGGTTCATCTCATGAAATTAAATCACGCAGAATTCAAATTCTTTAAAATTGAACCTAAAACCGAGTGGGTTTTTGCAGAAATATTTGATTCTGAAGGTAATTCGACACTCATAGAACTCACTTCCTCCTATGATCCAAATACCTTAATTAGATCTTTGAAACAGGCTTTAGATTTTTTAGCTCAACATGATTTGAGAGAAGCTAACATAGAAAGTCTACTTGGATACAGTATTGATCATCTCAATGCAAATCTATTGGATGCAACGATAGTCAGTGCAATAAAAACATCTATAACGCAACTCGAATCAGAAAAAAATAACCTT
>CAYRIG010000044.1:521-3909 GCA_964424315.1 uncultured Dehalococcoidia bacterium
TTAGAATCGACCATTATTTAGGATCGATTTCTCAAAGTGAAAAAGTACCTTTATATGCTAATATCAACAGAGCAACTTTTCATACCGATAGAAAACCATTAGATTTTGCAAACTATGCACTTCAGGCTGCTGAAAACGGTTTCAAAACAATTAAACTAGCTCCATTTGATGAGATTGATTTTCCAGGGTCATTAGAAGACGGGCGTTCAGGTTTCGAAAGGATAGAGGCAGTAAGAAATGCAGTTGGAAATGAAATCGAAGTATTAATAGACTGCCACAGCAAATTTGATTATCAAACAGCTATATCAGTCGCAGACCGATTGCAGGAATACAATATTTCCTGGTTTGAAGAATCCGTCGAACCAGATCCGTATTCTTCTAAATTTGAACTGTTATCAAAAAATTTAGATGTACCTTTAGCCGGCGGTGAATTGATATATGGCACGAATTTTTTTGAATTACTCTGCAAACAAGGCTATGACATCCTTATGCCAGATATTAAATATTGTGGTGGCATCGCAGAAGCAGTAAATATTTCAAAAATTGTTGCTTCATACGGGAAAACTACTTCACTACATAACCCAAGCGGACCTGTGTCTATGTTATCTAGCGCATATACTACTCTTGCATTATCAAACCCTGGAAAGCTCGAACATGCTGTTTACGAATCTCAATGGAGAAAAGATATATTGAATCCTCAAGAAGACATTAAAGATGGAAATTTATATATACCGAACACAAAAGGATTCCCTTCTAAAATTGACGATAAAGTTTTGAAGAAACACGGTGCAAAGTTGTCTCTGTAAAATCCATCTTAACCTTTCAATATTGACAAATAAGGACATCCACCGTATATTTTCATATGGACTAATTTAGTAATAGAAGCCTATGTACTTCCGGGTAGTAACGATATGTACATAGATAAAACATAAAACTATTGCATGTTAGAGGGAAATTTAACTGGTAATACTAATTTTAAAAACATGAACTCATTCGTAATAAATAAATGTTCTTGTTGCAACTACATCCAAAATATTAGTGAGGTAGTAAGTATCTGATTGCCTTAGATTGAAATAATACTAAATAACTGGAATTTTAAGACCTCACAAAATAGCGAGGTCTTTTTTTTTGCTCGTGAAAATCAAAATACGTAAAGGAGTATATAAATTCCACCATGGATACAATCAATAATCTGTTTAGTTTTCCAAATCCAGTAAACGAATTCTCAGCTAGGTTTGTTGCAGGAATGGTTGCGATTTTGACTGTTGCAACAATTTTGAGTGAAAATCCATTCGTCGCGGGATTCTTATTGTATGGATTTCTCGCACGAGTCGCGACAGGTCCAACTTTGAGTCCCATGGGCCTACTTGCAACTAGGGTAATTGTACCTGCATTAGGCAACCCTACCAAATTAGTAGCAGGCCCTCCAAAGCGTTTTGCTCAAACAGTTGGATTGGTTTTTTCTGCCACTGCTTTCGTTATGCTTATGCTTGATTTTGTTTTGGTATTTCAAATCACATTGGCAATCCTAGTAGTATTTGCTGTACTAGAATCTGTAGCAGGTTTTTGCGCAGGTTGTTTCGTATTCAGTTACTTGATGAAATGGAAAATAATACCTCAATCAGTATGCGAAAGTTGTGTTGTAGGTGGAAATGAACAAAACTAAGACAGTTGTTTTAGTACTCTATCAGCAAAGTTATCCAATACATCATGCAATGCAGTAAGTTCTATTTTGGGGAAATAGAATAGAACGTGGGTAATACCTAATCGCTCTAATTCCAAAATGTTTTCTATTATCTGACTCGAATTATCATTAAGCATATCAATGTTGTACTCAGACAAATTTGCCCATCCTGGTTGAAAAACAACATCGAATTCATTTATGTTTTTATTTCTTAAATCCAATTCCTTTTTCAAATGATTTACCGATAAATTTAATTGTTCATTTGTTTTTAATGGAAAAGTTGGATTCTGAGAAAGAGGAAACCATCCATTGCCAATCCTAGCTGCACGCTTTATTGCAGCTTCACTTTCTCCACCTATCCAAATGGGAGGATGAGGATCTTGTATTGGTTTTGGGGTAAACAATATATTTTGAAATTCTATATATTTACCCCTGTATGAAGGTTCTGATTGAGTCCATAATTCTATCATTGATTCAATATATTCATTTGTAACAATTCCTCTTGAATGAAAGTCATGTGTATCTAGCACTTCAAATTCTTCTTTCAGCCAACCTACTCCACAGCCAATAGTTATTCTCCCTGAAGACAAAACATCTATGGTGGATATCATTTTTGCAGCGTAAATGGGGTTTCTGTACGGTACGACCATGACTGATGGTACAAGTCGTATTTTTTCAGTAACAGCAGAAAGAAAACTTAACAAAGTAAGTGGATCATAACAGAATCCATCTCCAGGATTGAAAGTTCCATCTACAGCATATGGCATTTTTGAATCGACGTATTTGGGAATTATTATATGATCACTAACGGTTAGAAAACCAAAACCTAAAACATCCGCTTTAGATGCAATTAAAGATATATTTTTCCTTTCGCTTAAAAATCCACTATGAGGCATTGATATACCAATTTTCATATTCCCTCCAATACAAATATAAGCGATTAATGGACCAAATCAGTCCATTTTGTTTTTGAAACGTTTTTATATTTAATCTCACCCATGTTTGATAGCTGTTTTAATAATGAATCCAACTGACTTGATTCATATGACCCCACAAGCCACCGCTCAACTCCTCCTTTTTGAATTTCCAAACCAAGAGGATAACATCTATTTTTGCGTACTGCCTCCGAACAATAACCTGTAACTGGTACCGCAGATGCTAGTAAACGTACTATGGTTTTACCAGTCGTCTTTTCAATTATTGATATTTCAGATATTTGGTCATGTTCTTTTAGAAATTGTATTGAATCTAATATTTCGGTTTCATTTGATGATTCAATTGATAATATTTCCTCTGCAGTATGACCATCAGATAAGTTAGGATCTAAAACAATTCCACCTAAACAAAGTATTTTTACATTAGGATATTTTCGAGAAAGTTCATTAACAACGCAATCTTGATGAACAATCCCAAATTCAAGTGTATACATTGGCATATATATTCTCCCTGACTTTTAATTGATTTAAGGTTATTAAAAGTTCGTCAGCTTATTTTAGCGTATTATTCAGAAATATTATTAGTTAATATTCAAAGTAAGCATTAGATAAATATACGGTTAAAATATTTGGGGGATATTCGATGAATGAAAAAGAATTAGCTTTAGCACCAGCAATTAAATTACGAGACCTCATACAATCAAAAGAAATTTCTCCAGTTGAAATCACCAAAATTTATCTGGACAGAATAAACAAATTTGACGGACAA
>CAYRIG010000044.1:3919-8771 GCA_964424315.1 uncultured Dehalococcoidia bacterium
ACTCATATCTAACAATTACTGCTGATTCAGCTTTAGAATCAGCAAAACTCGCAGAAGATCAGTTGATGAAAGGAAATGATCTAGGTTTACTACACGGGATCCCAATATCAATAAAAGACACTCAAATGACGAAAGGGGTGAAGACTACTTCAGGAACTTTAATTTATAAAGACAGGATAGCTGAAACAGATGCAACAATCGTCGACAAAGTTAAAAGGGCTGGAGCGATAATACTTGGAAAGACTAATACTCCGGAATTGGGTCTCGTCGGCACTTGCATCAATAAATTAGGTGACCAAGGTAGAAATCCATGGAATATCACACGTACACCAGGTGGGTCAAGCGGAGGTGCTGCTGCTGCTGTAGCAGCTGGTCTATGCTCTATGGCTACCGGTTCCGATGGAGGAGGTTCGATAAGAATCCCCTCAAATTTCTGTGGGATATTCGGTATAAAACCTACTCAAGGAAGAGTGTCAGCATATAACGGTTCAATGTCTAAAAATCACAATATGTTTTCACAAAACGGACCGTTAACTAGGACCGTTGAAGATTCGGCTTTACTACTTGAAGTCATGTCCGGATTTGATGAAAAAGATCCAATTACATATATGGTACCCCCCATTGATTTCAAAAGTATTCTTACTAATGATATCAACGGACTTAAAATAGCGTGGAGTCCAGATTACGGGTTTGCTTCAGTTGATACAGAGGTTTTAGATGTAAATTACAAAGCTTCATTACATCTCGAAAAATTGGGCTGTACAGTCGAGCAAACAAAACTTACACTCTATCCACCATATGATAAATATGGTGCAATTATCACATCAGATTTTTACAATTCCTATAGTCAATATTTGCAAAGTCACGGCACAGACATGACGGATTTCTGCAGGTTTTTTATCGAACGTGGTTCAAGAGTTACAACTAAAGAGTACGCTGAAACTCTCGGATATATTGATGACTTAAAAGGCAAAATGGCAAAGTTTTTTCAAACATATGACCTACTCGTTTCACCTACTGCATGTTTCCCGGCATTTACTGATATCAATCTTGAGGATAATTTTACTGATGGCAGCGATTTCCCACTACATTATTTTAACGGCGCTTTTACGATGCAGGCTAATTTAATTGGATATCCAGCTGCTAGTATACCTGTAGGATTTTCTTCAGATGGACTACCGATAGGATTACACGTTATAGCTCCAAAGGGACAAGAAGGAAGGATTTTGTCATTGGCATTAAAATATCAAGAAACCAGCCCGTGGATAGAAAGTTATTTTTCTATATAAACTTACGAATTAAGCGCAAACTTTAATTGATCTATAGACAGGTTTCCACCGCTGGCTATCAACGCAATTTTCTTACCTTTAATCTGATCCTTTATTTTGAGAGCAGCCCCAAGGGAAGAAGCTCCCGCATGTTCAATAAGGTTATGTGTTTTTTCCAGATAAAGTACGATTGACGAAAGTATTTCTTTTTCAGAAACCAACACAAAATCATCTAGCAAATCTCTCAATATTTTTTGGGTATATTCATATCCCATAGCGGTAGCAAGTCCTTCAGCAATCGTCTCCATGGGAGCAGTAATCAATTTTCCTTTTTTCCATGATAAATATGCACCTTGAGCTTTCTCTGCCTGTACAGCTATAACTTTAATATTTGGGTTAATCGCTTTAGCAACAACACAAGCACCACATGCTCCACTCCCACCACCAAGAGGTACTATTATCAGATCTATATCCGGTTGATCTTCCAAAATCTCCAAAGTATATGTACCCGTCCCAGCTGTTAACCTGGGTTCATTAGCTGAATGCACGTAAAAATATCCTTTTTCTTTAGAAAGTTCTTCAGCGTGACCTCTTGCTTCGTCAAATTCATTACCATACAAAATCAGTTCTGCACCCAGTCTCTTCATTGCGGCAATTTTATCTGGGTTGGTTACTTTAGGCACAACAACGACAACTTTTATACCAAAAATACCCCCTGCGTATGCTACTCCCTGACCAAAATTACCTGTAGAAGAAGATATAATTCCTTTTGATTTTTCTTCTTCGGTCAATTGAATTATTGTATTCAAAGCTCCCCTTAGCTTGAAAGCACCCAAGGATTGATGATTTTCATGTTTTACATAAACTTCAGCTCCTAACAATTCATCCAGAGACGGATAATGATGCAATGGCGTACGAGTTATATACGGTGCTATCCTTTTTTGGGCCCGTAATACTTCATCTAAACTTGGTATTTGGTACAATGTTAACTCCTTGCTATATCATGAAACAAAACCAAAAGGAATGCTCTGTTTATAATCTTATCAAACTTAATTCAAATTACCTACCTGACTTAACCAATAAATATCGGAGGACGTAAAATGCCCCTATCGTTCGACATGCCCTTAGAAAAACTCCAAACATATACGGGTTCAAACCCTAAACCTACTGATTTTGATTCATTTTGGGACAATAAACTGAAAGATCTTGCTAATATAGATCCCAAGATAGAAATCCGCCCTTCAAAATTTCAAACTTCGTTTGCAGAATGTTCTGATTTATATTTCACTAGTACTAAAAACGCTAGAATTCACGCCAAACTACTTCATCCCAAAAAACGTACAAAACTCACTCCAGCAATAATCATGTTTCATGGATATGCTGGTGACTCTGGTGATTGGTCTGACAAGTTAGCTTTTGCAGCAGAGGGATTCACAGTAGCAGCATTAGATTGTAGAGGTCAAGGTGGAATTTCAGAAGACGTAGGAGGTACTTCAGGCGGTACTATGAGAGGACACATTATAAGAGGACTTGAAGGACCTGCTGATGACATGTTATTTACCCAAATATTTTTAGATACGGCACTACTAACCAGAATAGTTATGGGTATGGATTCTGTTGACTCAAAAAGAGTAGGTGTAACCGGAAATAGTCAAGGCGGAGGCTTAAGTCTTGCCTGTGCCTCTTTGGTACCTGAAGTAAAATTAGTAGCTCCTGTTTACCCGTTTTTATCCGATTACAAAAGGGTTTGGCAAATTGACCAGGCTAAAGATGCTTATTTCGAACTCCAAGACTATTTTAAAAAATTCGACCCTCTACATTTACACGAAGAAGAGGTTTTTACCAAATTAGGTTACATAGACATACAAAATTTAACACCTAGAATTAAAGGAGATGTAATGATGGCTATAGGATTAATGGATACCATCTGCCCTCCATCCACTCAGTTTGCAGCATACAATAAGATATCAGCAAACAAAAATCACATCCTATATCCTGACTTTGGCCACGAGAAATTACCTGGTTTTCCAGACATGATATTTGAATTCATGAGATCACTTTAAAACGATGCATGGAAACCAAACCAACTCTATAACAGTGATCGGCAGTATAAACATGGATTTGGTAGGTACTACAAACCAGCTGCCTAGAGCCGGTGAAACTTTAAGTGGTACATCATTTAAAATGACTCCAGGTGGAAAAGGTGCCAATCAAGCCGTGGGCGTAAGCCGTTTGGGAGCTAATGTAAATCTAGTAGGCAAAATAGGTGATGACATATTTGGGAAAGAGTTGATATTGAATCTTAAGCAAAATAATGTCAATGTTGAACTTATCCAGACATCTTCAGGTACTGAAAGCGGAGTAGCCTTAATATTACTGGATATCAACAAAGAAAACTATATTTTGGTCATTCCCGGTGCGAATGGAACTTGCGATAAAGTACAAATAGAAGCAGCTGCTAAGTCCCTGTTAAATTCAAAATGCCTTTTGATGCAATTTGAAATTCCTACATCTATTTCATTTGCTACTGCTAAAGTTGCTCATAATCTAGGAGTAACTACCATATTAGACCCATCACCATGCATTAATTTCGACTATTCTGATTTAGAATCCATTGACATAATAACTCCTAACCAACATGAAGCAGAGTTCTATACTGGTATTCGAGTAGTCGACAAAGAATCAGCAAGCAAGGCTGCTGAATTGCTAAGAAGTAAAAGAGCCAAAACTGTAATAATCACTCTAGGGTCAGAAGGAGCTTACTACTCAAGTAAAAACAGAAGTGGATTAATAAATGGAACCAAAACCCGTGTAGTTGATTCCGTTGGAGCCGGAGATGCATTTAATGCAGGTTTAGCTGTTGCAATATCTAAAGGAATCGACTTAGAAAATTCTATACGATTCGCTGTAGCATGTGGAAATTTAGCCGTCACAAAGTCTGGCTCTCAAAATGCAATGCCATATACAAATGAAGTATCAAAATTTATTGAAAACAGGTTATAGGGTATAAAACTATTTTCCCCTATCATCCCCTAACCCATGTTCACCATCAGGCCTGGTAACAGCATCGTAATTACCATCAGCCGGTTTTCCGAAGTGTTCTCTATCCCAAAACCATACCCTACCCTGATCTGAGCCTGCTACTAGATCATATTTGCCGTCTCCATTCCAATCAACGGGTTCTGGGTGTACCCCGTGACGCCAAAACTCCAACGGTTTTCCATCCTCGTTCCACAGTACAACCTGAGGATGTTTAAAAAGAGGAGAATCATTGGTTCCTACATTTTTCAAAAAAAGAACATAACTTCCTCGAAAAGGACTACCATGTTGCGGCCCTACGCCAATCAATAAATCCAACAATCCATCCCTATCCCAGTCAACTACATTGATCTTAGTCCTTCCTCTTCCATCTCCACCACCAGGAGTATAAATGCCGTGGGTCTTTATAGTTTTTCCATCTTCATAAGCTGACCAAACTAACTCACATACTGATTCTATAATGTCTACAGGAAGGTTCTTTGCTACCTCTATTTTTTCATTTTTTTAATTTTCTATATTTTTTTTAACAGTCATATTTTTTTTCT
>CAYRIG010000045.1:0-8666 GCA_964424315.1 uncultured Dehalococcoidia bacterium
TCTTGGACCTATATTTGGCATATTCCGATTGACTGCCATTCCGCTGCCAAGTTCACCTATATAAACAAGTTGGTCTTTACTTATATATAGTGCACATGGGCGGTGTAAATTATTCCATTGAGTCTCATATTTTCCATGTTTGTCAAATATTTGAACTCTGTGATTTTCTCTATCCGCCACATAAACATAGCCTTCTTTATCAGTTGCGATATTGTGTACAATATTAAATTGTCCTGGGTCAGTCCCGGGTTCGCCCCAAGAAAATAATAATTTTCCATCTGGACTATACTTGTGCACTTTAGAATTACCATATCCATCCGAGACATATATGTCATGAGTCTGAGGGTCGAATGCGATGTCTGTTGGTCGGTGAAAAGGATATCCGCTCTGATATTGTGAGGCCTGACCCGGACTGCCGAGAGTCATCAAAACTTTGCCTTTAATAGTGCATTTACGAATTGTATGGTCTCCGTCGTCGGCGCAGAAGATTGTGTTGTCGGGTGCCAAAGTTAAGCCGTGGGGTCTGGTAAAAAGACCTTCTCCCCAAGAAGACTTGAAATTACCTAGTCGGTCAAAAATAATTACTGGATGATCGCCTCTATTAAAGACATAAATATCATCATTATTATCTGTTATAACTCCTGCAGTTTCGTTCCAATTAAGCCCGACGGGTAGCTTTTCCCAATTTTCAATTACTTTGAATTTAAATTTGTCTGAACCAACAATTGTGTCTCTTGCCATAATGTTTCCTGAAACAGATTATTCTTTTATGTCGATTTGAGCTAGGTCTTCTAAAAAGTTTGCTATAGCAGAATGATCAAGCTCTCCCTTTCCTTTATTCATTAAAGAACCGATCATTTGTTGTATCAAACTAGTGACAGGCAAAGGAACCCCTAACTCTTTACCTGTTAGTAAAGCATTATGTAAATCTTTTTGATGCAGTTTTATTCTAAAGCCGGGATTGAAATCTCCATTTATCATCATAGGTGCTTTTGCATTCAATACAGTACTTCCTGCGAGCCCCCCTTTTATGGCATCGAACACTATGGTGGGATTTAGGCCTGCTTTTTTTGCCAGAACGAGAGCTTCTGCGACGGCTTCGATATTTGCTGCTACTATTATTTGATTTGCTAATTTAGTGGTATTTCCTGCTCCATAGCCCCCACACAGAACCACGCTGCCTCCTAAAACTTCAAATATTGGCTTGCATTGTGTGAATATATTTTCTTTGCCTCCTACCATTATTGCCAAACTACCATCTATAGCCTTTGGCTCTCCTCCGCTTACGGGTGCGTCTAAAAAGTCAACTTCATTGACCTCACACATTTTCGCGATTTTTTGAGATACTCCTGGAGCGATCGAACTCATATCAATGATTGTTTTGCCCGAAGATGCTCCGTTAAGTACTCCATTATCTCCTAGTATGGCTTTTTCTGAGTCTGCAGAATCAGGGACCATTGTGATGATGTAATCGCTCAATTCAGATATCTCTCTACCTGAATTTGCTTTGGTGCCGCCATATGCCACAAGTTCATTAACTGCAACTTGATTTATGTCAAAAACTGTCAACGAGTATCCGGCATCGATAAGATTTTTTGCCATTGGTTTACCCATTATTCCCAAACCAACAAAACCTATTTTAGTTGTAGGCATGGTGTTCTCCTTGTTGCTTAATTGCTAAATAAAATCAAACATTTTAATATAGGATTATTGTTAAGCTTGCCTTATTCGTCAAGTCGATATTAAACAAAAACTTTTCTTGTACAAAACAGTTCAATCGAACGTTGGAAAAACGGCCATCCAAAATCATAGCCGTGTTGAAATCTCATGATATCTAACCATAACTAGCTGTGATATTATTTCGAAACGGTAAGGTTAAAAGGTTTGTGTTTACATACTACATTTAAAAGGATTTTATTCTTGCAATGGATATTAGAAAACATATAGAGGAAAAGGAAAACCGCTTATCTCCTCATGCGATTAGATCTTTTGAGACTGCCGGGCGAAAACAACCTGAGGAATTAGATCCGATTAGAACCGAATTTCAGAGGGACAGAGACAGGGTTGTTCATTCAAAGTCGTTTAGAAGACTGAAACACAAAACACAAGTATTTATTGCTCCTACTGGCGACCATTATGTTACTAGGTTGACTCATACATTGGAAGTTTCACAAATAGCTAGGACTTTGACTAGAGCATTGAACTTGAATGAAGATCTAAGTGAGGCAATAGCACTTGGTCATGATTTAGGACATACTCCTTTTGGCCATATAGGAGAGGCAGAATTAAATGAATTACTTCCAGATGGTTTTAGGCATTCCCACCAGAGCTTAAGAACGGTTGATTGTGTTGAAAAACAAGGTAAGGGATTAAATTTAACTTGGGAGGTAAGAAATGGAATAGTTAATCATTCTAAACCCAAAGGAGATTTTTTAACAAACCAAATCATCCCCGACATATCGCTAGAGGGTCAGATTGTTCGTGTTTCAGATGCTGTTGCGTACCTCAATCATGATTTGGGTGATGCGTTTAGGTCAGGAGTTTTATCTCCTAACGAAATCCCTAAAGAGATAATTGATATCCTTGGCAACACACATGCCAAAAGGATAAACACTTTAGTAAACGACTTGGTATTAACTAATGAAAACATATCTGGATTTCGCAAAGATGTTAATTCATGTAAAGTACAGATACAAATGAGTGAACCAGTAAAAAAAGCAATGAATGATCTTAGAGACTTTATGTTTGAAAGAGTATATGAGCCCGAAGACATCAGCGAACAAGGCAATGCAGCTCGCAGGATTGTTAGAGTTCTATACGAATATTTCCAAGAAAACCCTTCTAAATTATCCGAGCAGAACAATGAAAATGGCTTGACCATAGTCGATTTTATTTCAGGAATGACAGATTATTATGCCGCAAGACTGGCTGAAAGGTTAAAGCCTGGGGTAACGCTTGGCATAGAAAAAGGTAGAGGAATTGATATTTGAGTAATATTAATTTACAACAAATACAAGCTAAAATTTCGATGGTCGAATTTCATATTAAGAGTATTCAAAGTGACGTCGACGGAAGGCATTTTGATGATTGGAATACTGAAGCAAGCCAGATATGGAAAGATGTTTTTCGCGAAATTTCAGTTATGGAAGAGCCTGAAAGGACTCAGGCTTTAGAATTGATCAGGGAACAATGGATGGATTATTTGAAACATTTTGCGCCCATATAAATGTGATGGCGTTATTAGTAGATATTTTAAGGGGGGGCTGTGAACAATAGTAGTGAAGAACAAGGAATGAAACAATCTATGTCTAATTATGCAGAGCAATCCTCTGCTTTAGCTCATAGCATATTAGTAAAATTAGAAGGTGCGAAGGAAATCAACATAAATCCGAAACAATCGATTAATCTAGCTTCTGATCTATCGCATATTTGGGCTTCTTGCAAGATGATGGACAAACAGATTCAAACACTTTGTTCAACGGAAAAAGATTTTGATGAATCTAATTTGATTGAGATGTTGACAAATATAGAACATGTTTATTCACATGCATTAACTTCAATGAGCATTTTGGCTAAAATGATGTCGGTCAACAGCATTATTACTGAAACAGAGTCTTAGATACAGTAGGTTCTTGCCATATTTCAAATTAAAAGGGTGAAATTTGGAATCGATAGAGTTAATAAAACAAAGATTAGATATTATTGACATTGCATCTGATTATTTAAAAGTTACAAAAGCAGGTAGCAATTATAAATCTTTATGTCCGTTTCACACGGAAAAAACTCCGTCGTTCATTATTAATCCAGAACGTCAGACTTGGCACTGTTTTGGTTCCTGTGGAGTTGGGGGGGATGTAATTGAATTAGTTATAAGAATAGAGAAAATCAATTTCACCGAAGCTTTGAAAATTTTGGCTGAAAGGGCTGGAGTAGAGTTAAATAAAAACAGTGGTCCAGATAAAAACAGTAAGTTATATGAAATTAATTTCGAAGCATGTAGGTTTTATAAAACCCAACTCCAATTGCCTGAGGGAAGGAAAGCTAAGGAATATATTGATAAGAGGGGTGTTAACGAAGATGCATTTGAAACGTTTGAATTTGGATTCAGTCCTTACTCTAACAGTATTTTGGTTGATAAATTAACCTCTCTTGGATTCAAAGAAGCTGAAATAATTCAGTCGGGTTTAGCAATTAAGAGAGATAATAATCAAATTAGAGACTTCTTTTACGGTCGTTTGATGATACCAATAAAGAATGCTAGTGGCAGGGTGATTGGCTTTGGCGGAAGAGTTTTAGATGACAGTAATCCAAAATATATTAATACGCCGGCCACTCCGATTTTTGACAAGAAATCTATTTTATTTGGTCTTTCAATTGCATCAAAAGGAATTAGAGATAATAATTTCGTTATAGTTGTTGAAGGATATTTGGACGTTATAACTGCCCATCAATTCGGATTCAAAAATGTCGTTGCATCAATGGGAACTGCATTAACTGATAACCAAGTAGGTCATTTAAAGTCCCGTACAAATAATTTTATTTTGGCTATGGATTCGGACAGCGCTGGTAGAGAAGCGATGCTAAGAAGTTTGAGGAACACCTATCGTGTTTTTGAAAGACAACTTGGGCAAAAATCTGAAGTTAACCTATCTGTTGTTTTGATGCCAAGCGGTAAAGATCCAGATAGTCAGATAAGAACAAATTTGTCTGGATGGAAGAAAAGCATTGCCAATCCTGTACCTTTTGTTCAATTTGTTGTTGATAGCATTGTTGATAAATACGACGTTAATTCTTCATCAGGTAAAGGACAAATTGTAGGTGAAATCGCTCCACTTATTACAAACATGGTTAATCCTTTCGAACAAGATCATTACATAGATGTATTAGCCAGTAAATTAGATGTTAAAAGAGGAATTATTGAATCTGCATTAGCCAAATCGAAGGCTAGTTCTCGGAGGAAAAGGCCAAATTTGAAAAAACTTACTAACCAAAGTGAGAATAAATCGTTATACCCTGAAATCAGACCTAAGGAAAATTGGATTGAGGATTACACTATGTCGGTATTGTTAAAAATGCAAGAGAAGAGTAATTCTGATATGATTAATTCGGACTATTTTAGGCGCACCGAAAACAAAGAGATATACTATCTTTGGCGTAATTTAAGTGAAACTGATGAGTTGGGCGATACAATGTCTAATCAATTGCAAACTCATTATGAATACTTATTAAATATTCAAGAAAACATTCCTGACGTTGGTGCAAATAAAGAGGTTTTATCACAATTATCGAATCGGTTAGAACATAGATATTTACAGCATTTACAACGAGATATTCTTTCATCTAGTGAAGATTTACCTTCAAAAGAAATAGAAGATTCAGTCATTAATTTGAATGAAAGGATTAAGCAGATAGATGAGAAAAAAAACTCTCCTGACAATTAAAATATAAAAAAGGAATTTAATATGCGTGACAATACAAACGATAGTGTTAAAAACATGCTTGGTTCTGAAATAGAAAAAGCATCAAGATTAGACATCGCTAACCAAGCTGATGAATTTGAAGAAGGACAAAATATTTCAAGAGGTTACGACTATGTTGATGAAGGAGACATTTCGGAAGATGGCATAGACTCAGAATCGGAAAATTTTGAAGGCGGTGATTCAGATATCCCCGAACCTTCAGAAGAGGACCTTGAATTGGCAAAGGATTGGAGCCAAACATTTGAGGCTGTCTCAGAACTTACAGATGATCCCGTCAGAATGTATTTGAGAGAAATAGGTAGGGTAAACTTGCTTAAAGCTGCAGAAGAACGCATGTTGGCTAGGGCCATGGAAGCTGGAAAATACATTGAAGATATTAAATCCAAATCAGTTGAATCTGGCATGGGTAAAGTTTTATTCAGCGATTTTGTTTTGTTAATCCTTTCAAAAATCTCCGAATCTACGAAAATAGCTGGAATTATAGAAGAATTTATCGAAAAACCAACAAATAACAGTAAATCTAAGGTAAGTAAAAGCAATGGTAACAAAACCAGGTCATTGAGTGAATACATATCTGATCCTGACATAAGAAAGGTTATTGACAATGAAATTTCAATAGAACTAATAGAAATAATTCAAAAAAAGATGAAATTAACCGAGGAAGAAGCAAAAACAAAAGTAGGAGAGTTTTCATTACATACCAGACTGTTAGGCACTTGTGCGAAATTGGATAATAGTGAAATTCAGCCACCTTCTCCTCCTATTGACTTGATAGACTATGGTAAAAAATTTGATATTCAACAACTACCCAAATTAATCCACTCTGGTCAATTCATAGAGGAATTAAAGCAATTTGATTTACTGTTCGAAAAATATTATTCAGAGGTGGAAAACCAAGGAGAATTAGCACAAAGCCATTTAGCGGAAGCAAATTTGAGACTAGTAGTTAGTGTGGCAAAGAAATATATAGGCAGAGGCATGTCTTTGCTAGACTTGATTCAAGAAGGGAATATTGGCTTGATAAGAGCTGTAGAGAAATTTGATTATAGGAAAGGTTATAAGTTCAGTACTTACGCAACATGGTGGATACGCCAGGCTATTACGAGAGCGATTGCTGACCAGGCAAGAACAATAAGAATTCCCGTACATATGGTTGAAACTATAAACAAATTATTGCGAGTCAGTAGAAGGCTGATTCAGGAGTACGGCAGAGAACCTACTAGTGAAGAAGTAGGTTCGGGAATGGAAGTAGCACCTGATAAAGTCAGAGAAATCGTAAAAATATCTCAGGAACCTGTTTCTTTAGAAACACCTATTGGCGAAGAAGAAGATTCGCACCTTGGAGATTTTATTGAAGACAAAAATGCATTGGCTCCACCAGATGCGGCATCTTATCAATTGTTAAAAGAACAGGTTGAAGATGTTTTAGAAACACTGAGTGAACGAGAAGCGCGAGTACTACAGTTAAGGTTTGGACTGGAAGATGGAAGGAATAGAACTCTAGAGGAAGTAGGTCATGATTTTGGAGTTACCCGTGAACGCATCAGGCAGATAGAAGCTAAGGCTTTAAGGAAATTAAGGCACCCAAACCGGTCTAAAAAGCTAAAGGATTTCTTAGATTGAATATTTTTCTCTAATTATTTAATTGGATTAGGCGAAAATGTTCAATGCAAACTAAAATATCGGTTACTAAAACAAAAGCGGAAACATTTATTAGTGATGCTGGTCGATGTTTAAGCGATGCCGGAATAGAGCAGTCTTTTGATTCCAAAAGCCAGACTTTGTTGAAAATTAATATCTCTTGGCAATATTATTATCCAGCGTGCTCAACAACTCCTTGGCAATTGGAGGCTGCAATAAGTTCATTAAAAGGTCATGGATTTAATGATTTGTTATCAGTTCATAATGGTACAGTAGTTGTTGATCCTGTTGAGGGCGCACGAAATAATAAACATATTAATGTTGAGGATAAGTACAAAGTGCCAAATGTATTTTTGGACTTTCCCTCAACTAAATGGGTCCTATACAAGCCTAAAACGAAATTGTTGGCGCTGGATAAAATATTTCCAGAAGGCATATATATACCCGAAGTTTTGATTGGCAAAAATATTTTGCATTTGCCAACGGCCAAAACGCATGTATTTACGACAATTACTGGGGCTATGAAAAATGCTTTTGGAGGCTTGTTAAATCACAGAAGACATTGGACTCATTCTGTGATTCACGAAACCCTCGTAGACTTGCTTGCGATTCAAAAAGAAATTCATACAGGTGTTTTTGCAATGATTGATTCTTCTTTGGCAGGTGATGGTCCTGGTCCTAGGGCAATGCAATGGCACGAAAAAAACCTTATTATTTCGGGAGCTGATCAGGTAGCGGTAGACGCGGTAATGGCAAAAATCATGGGTTTTGATCCTATGTCGATAAAATTTATTAATTTAGCACATAATCAGGGTTTAGGATGTGGCGATGTTAGAGAAATAGATATATCTGGTGAAGATATATCTAAAGTTAACTGGCATTTTAAATCCAACGAAGATACGTTTGCTAGTTGGGGTCAAAAGCTTATTTACTGGGGGCCACTTAAAAAACTTGAAAAGATTTTATTGAGGACCCCTATAGTTCTTTGGGCCTTTTGGGCGTCGAATTTATATCATAATCAGTATTGGCTTAGGTTTATTGGGAGTAAAAGGGTTAGGTCTGCAATGAAAACACAGTGGGGTAAATTATTTGAGAAATATTAAAATGCGAATGGGAAATTTCAATAGCCAGTCACGTTCTAATATGCCCGTTTCCTTCTACTATCCATTTGTAAGAAGTTAATGATTCAAGGCCCATGGGGCCTCTTGCATGAAATTTACTCGTGCTTATCGCAACTTCTGCACCCATTCCAAGTTGTCCTCCATCGTTAAAACGTGTACTAGCATTAACCATAACTACGCTGGAGTCAACTTGTTTCAAGAACACCTGTGCATTCAAATTGTTCTCTGTAACAATTGTGTCTGTATGCCCGGCACGAAATGTAAAATTTTGAATATGGGATATGGCTTCCTCAACATTTTCAACTATTTTTACAGATAAGGTTAGTGACAAAAATTCTTTACCCCAATCATTGTCTGTAGCATAAGAAACGTTTTCTTTTTTGCTTCCTATTATATTTAAAGCCCGTTTATCACATCTGATTTC
>CAYRIG010000046.1:0-8645 GCA_964424315.1 uncultured Dehalococcoidia bacterium
AGAGATAATGTCATAGTGCTGGTCCCTGTCTTTGTCATAATAGTAGTCGGTCTTGGAAACAACATCTTTCAAAACATCTAAAGTAATTGTTTTTGTGTTTTCAGTTGACAATCCACTGACATAAAAAGCCATTTCTAAAATATTTAATGTCGACCTTGCATCACCATTAGATACCTCTACAAGAAAATCGAGAGCATCTGAATCTATTTTGACTGATTCAGCTCCAAAACCCCTTTCAGAATCATTAATCGCGTTCATTATGACATTCTTGATATCAATTTCCGTCAAACTTTCTAATGTAAATATTCTTGCCCTAGATAAAAGCGGTGCATTAATTTCAAAAGAAGGGTTTTCTGTAGTCGCTCCAATCAAAATTATTGTTCCATCCTCGACAGAAGGCAAAATAACATCTTGCTGTGCTTTATTAAATCTATGTACTTCATCAATAAAAAGAACAGTTTTAGTGTTGTTCAAAGTAAATCTTTCATTTGCCTCGAAAATAGAACGTCTTAAATCCGAAACACCAGACCCCACGGCACTTAAAGAATCGAAATGATATTCAATCAGGGAAGATATTAATAAAGCTAAAGATGTCTTGCCTGTGCCTGGCGGACCCCAAAATATCATCGATTGTATTCTTCCCGACTGTACCATGCGTCTTAATGCACTATTTTTACCAACCAATTTAATTTGACCAACAAACTGATCAAAATTTCTTGGCCTCATTTTTGAAGCCAAAGGTTCTCTATGATGTTTGTTTTTTTCATTACTGTAGCTAAAGAGATCCATATAATTTAATCCATATTAAGCTGATTATTTATATTAACTTAAAATCTTTGAAATTATTGATATTAAAACATCATCATATTTAGGCAAAACTGTCCTAGGATCCAAAAGTACCAAGTCATTTTCTATCCTACTGATTATTGGGGGATTAGATTTTCTTAATGAATCAAAAATGATTTTTGATTTTTCCTGACCCGATATAGCCAATAACCAAGTCGGCAAGGTCTCCTCAGGCATACTACCACCACCAATTGTAGAAAAACCTTTGATAACTTTTACCGATTTACCAATCGATTGTTGCAAATGCAGGCTTCTCAATCTTAAGTCTGATTCTGTCTGACTGATCATTTTTAAAACTGGTATTTCTTCTAAATGATTTTCTCGTATATAGTGCAAAAGCGTGGCGGTCAAACCAGCTAGATTTACTTTATCAATTCTAATGGCACGGTATAGAGGATGTTGGCTTAATTTTTCAATTACTTCTTTTTTACCAGCAATAATACCGCATTGAGGGCCTCCTAATAACTTATCTCCAGAAAACATTGCTATCGCCACTCCTTCACTGATACTCTCTTTTGGAGTTGGTTCTGACGGCAAACCAAATTTGGTAGTGTCAACAAAGCAACCACTACCCAAATCATGTATAACCGGTATTTCTTTTTCAATACCTACATTTATTAATTCAGTTATTGTGGGAGAATGAACAAACCCTGTTTGTTTGAAATTACTCGCATGCACTATTAATAATGCACCTGTTTTTTCCGATACAGCATTTGAATAATCTTTTGCATATGTTCTATTGGTAGTACCAACTTCTACTATTTTAGCGTTACTTAATTTCAATACGTCTGGAATCCTGAAGCCACCACCTATTTCAACAGATTCACCCCTAGAAACGATTACTTCTTTATCGCTAGAAATCGCGGCCAAAGCCAATAACATAGCTGCAGCATTATTATTTACGACTAAAGAAGCTTCTGCTCCTGTCAATTCGTTAATTAGATTTGATACAAAATTTTGTCTTGACCCTCTTTTGCCTTGTGCCAAATCGTATTCTAAATTAGTGTAATCACCTGCTGCTACGGCCATTGACCTTACAGCGGATTCACTCAATGCAGATCTGCCCAAATTAGTATGTATCAAAACACCAGTTGCATTAACTACTGCCATGGGTGAATAATCCCATTTTTGCTTCGCATGCTTTTTGGTATTAGAGACAATTAATTGTAAAGAGGGTTCTAAATTTCCCACCAATACGGATTGTCTAACATCGCTAACAATGTTTCTAATCAGTTCTGTAACATTGTTCAACGAATATGTGTCGATTAATTCAACAATTTCAGGATGTTCCAAAACCTTACTTATTGAAGGTAAATCTCTGATTTTCTTTGTCATGGGTAAAAATCCATTATCATTATTATTTTACCTGTGGCGTTTAAAAGAAACATTATAATATAAACGATTACTATATATGCAATATTGACCGACTTTAGGGGTGGTTGTTAGAATTCGAAAATATATTTACCTTCCCAAAATAAATGAAAGCGGAAAATTTTATGTTTGTTATAGGCTTAACTGGTGGCATAGGAAGTGGTAAAACTGAAGCTTCTGAGATTTTAGCGAAATTCGGTGCTAAAACAATTAATGCTGATACTTTTGGGTATCATATTTATAATAAAAACACAAAAGTGTGGGAGCAAATAGTCAAAGAATTCGGTCAAACAATCTTAGATAACAACGGAGATATCGTCAGATCTGAACTTGCAAAACTCGTGTTTTCCTCTAAATCCAAACTAGATAAATTAAACCGTATTTGCCATCCTGAAATTAAAAGTCTTGTAATTAAAGAACTAGAACAATTTAGATTAGATGAAGTCGATATAGTAGTGCTTGAAGCAGCAATATTGATAGAGGCAAATTGGAAAGATATTGTAGACGAAGTATGGTCAATTGAATCAAAAACATCTATTATTTTTAATAGAGTGAAAAAGAGAGATAACATAAATCATCAAGCAATACAATCACGGATGGATTCTCAAATGGATAATGACACAAGATTAAAACATTCAGACGAAGTGATTGCAAACAACGGTACAATACAAGAACTTACAAATAATCTTGCTGAAATTTGGGAAAGAAAATTCATTAACCACAATAAGGAATAGTAGATGCCAACAAACACTAAAACGTTGTATCAAAATTACATCGTAGAAGAATTTAGGATTCAAAAAGAACCTTTTTATATACCAATAAATGACGAAGTCCAAATATTTGAAGCAGCATACAAAAGTAAAATACCAATATTATTCAAAGGCCCTACGGGAGTTGGGAAAACTCGATTTGTTGAATATATGTCATATAAATTGGGTGCTAACCTCACGAAGATAAAACAGACTAGTAAAACAAAACCCTCAAATGATGAATCTAGCGGCATACCATTTATAACTATTGCTTGTCATGAAGACCTGACTGCTAGCGACTTAGTTGGCAGATACCTGTTAAAGGGCAACGAAACTGAATGGATAGATGGACCTTTGACCAGAGCTGTGAAGTCAGGTGGGATTTGCTATTTGGACGAAATCGTTGAGGCTAGAAAAGATACAACAGTTTTAATCCATCCGTTGACAGACCATAGACGAATTTTACCAATAGATAAAAAGGGCGAACTTCTTGAAGCATCTGAAGGATTTTTGTTAGTACTGTCTTATAACCCAGGATACCAGAGCGCTTTAAAAGACTTAAAACATAGTACCCGGCAACGTTTCGTATCAATTGAGTTTAATCCACCTCCTGTAGATATTGAAGCCGAAATAATACACCATGAATCCGGTTTAGATAAAGCCACATCAATGCAATTAGCCAGACTGGGGGAAAAGATAAGAAATTTAAAAGACCAAGGATTGGCAGAGGGAGCAAGTGTTCGGCTATTGATATACGCTGGCAAATTAATTTCTTCTGGTATAAGTGCCCGTAGAGCTTGTGAAGTCGCAGTCAATTGGTCAACAACTGATGATTTAACATTGCAGCAAAGTATAAACGAAATAATATCAGCGATTTTTCCTTGATTACAAAATTTCGGATTAAAATTTGATAAAAAAACTCAAAGTACAACTAAAATCACATTTGCCTGAAACCCAATCGAATTTAAATACAACCTTAATTCCATCATCGGTAATCGTATTAATAATATATGCAAACCCCACCTACAAAATATTGTTCAATAAGCGTACCCACGATGTTCAAGACCATAAAGGAGAGATAAGTTTTCCTGGAGGTCGGATGGACAAAAATGATATAGATCTTCTTTCTACCGCTTTAAGAGAATTTGAAGAAGAAATGGGGATTTCGTACGCTAATATCGATATAATAGGTAGATTAAGTGATGTAGCTACATCATCAAATTATTTAATCACCCCATATGTTGCAACCACAAATTTAAAACTTAATTTCTCACCGAATGAAAAAGAGGTTGATTTAATCATCGAAATACCGATAAACGAATTAATGAAACAGGAAAATTTGAGGAGTGAAGTTCGCGTAACAAACAATGAACCATTGAAATACTCCTGTTATTCATACCGAGGTAATTTTATATGGGGTGCAACAGCTAGAATATTGACAGAATTACTAACAATGATTGAACGTGAATAATATTAATATAAGGCCTATTTAATGCCCAAAAATATCGATTTGCAACTAAAGTCTTTCCCGATAGAACTTGCTAACGCATATTCCCAATCACAGCAATCAATGTCTAAAATATTAAACCCTGAGCAAACACTAGAATGGGCAAATGTTGGCATAAAAATAGCTGAACTTAGAAAAGGTGTAAGAAGTTGGGAAATAGCAGTCAAGTTTTATCAGGTAAGCCCGGAAATAGCCAAATTGATACCTTACAATTATTTTCACGAATGGATGCAACAGGGCTTAATAATATCTCAAAAGTCTAATCCCATTGCCATCAGTTTTTTTTCTAATAGTCCCAACACGCTCGCCATACTAAGGTCAAGACACTTAGAAGAATGGGTATCTATGGGAATTGGTTTATATACCGGCACTTGGAAATCCACTAATCTAGCATGTACCTTTTTCCAGACAGGAGATTTACTTTTACGAAGCAGTAATATAGTTAACTTAAAAATACTTATATCAATCATAAAGAACCTCGCCAATCATTCATACGACGCTGCTACAGAATGTTTAAAATTGCTCCCTACGATACTTACGCTGATTCCTGAAAAAAAAATCGACTATATAAAATTGATTGATTTGGTAATAACAAACTACTGGCAACATACTAAATCATTTATAGAAACCTCGATTCAATCGTTTAAGGAAACTAATCCATCATCCAGGAATAGCTTAATACAGCTTCTAAGTACGATAGTACCTTATCAGAAAACAAACATATCCAATTGGCTTTCAATATACAGTAATTGTATAAAGGAAATTGACACCAACCACCATATTGAATTGATGAATTCTGCAATATTTATTCTAGATAAAACGTCACCGGAAACAGTATTGGACTATATTAAATCGGTACCATTTATATCTCAAAGAGTATCTCCAAATAAGATAACCGAATGGGTCAATGCGGGTCTTGAAATATATTCAGGAAATGAAATTGCAGGGATATCGTTTTTCAGGAAAGAATCTACAAAATCGATTGATTTAATTGACAAATTATCATCTGTTGTTGATTTAGACCAGCAGAAAGACAAATTAGAATTATATTGCATAGCGTTGACGGGAAACCTAATTGAACTTTCTTCAAGAAATGAAATAGATTCAAAGAATATAGGATGGGCAATCTCTGAATTCGCAACTACTGAGGGAGAAACTATATACCTACCTGCACAATCAAATAAATACTCCTCTAAAAAAGAAAACAATTCATGGTACAAAGTTATAGCAACTCATCAAACAGGCCACATAGAATTTGGTAGTTTCAGGTTTTCGTTTGAAACAGCACCTATACATTTTACAAATATACGTAATAACTTTTTGAAGGATCAAAAAACCGAGGAGACAGGTTCTGAAAAGGAACAAAAAAGTTTCTTGACAGACATCCAAAAATTTTTCAACTTGTTTCCAAATAAAGAACTTGCTTTAGATATATTCACTGTTGTTGAAGGTGGAAGAATCGATAATATCGTTAAGCATGATTATTCAGGGATTAAAAGAGAATATGAAAAAATACAATTAGAAAGCCTTCAATTAAGACCTGAATTAAAATCTTTGGCCGTTACAAAAATGTTGGTAGAGATACTACTTCAATTTAGTATCAAACAAAAAGGCAACCTAACTATTCCAACAGATTATAAAAATGAAATTAAGCAAATCACCGCTATCGCTAAACATGCTTTACGATTAACAGCTTTGGTAGAAGATACTGCGGAAGCAACTTTAAGGATTTATTCTATTATTTCCGCATTAGATAATGAAGACTCACCTCAAGATTCATGGGAAGACATTGACCTTGGAAATGACATGGATCAATTTGAATTAGAATCTTCTGAGGATTCAGATACAGAATATGAAAATTTCAAGTTTGAAACCTCCATTAATAACGAAGAAACCTATGACCCAATAGAGGGTACTGAATATAGAGGCGAATTCAAACCTGAATTAACTCAATTTTTTGAATCTATTAGGGAAAGCAATGGTTCAGGCAAAGATGAATCTCTCGACCAAGAATCCACCAAAGAATTGCTTGAGCAAATGGTGTCGGAAAGTGCGGAGATTGATCAAGATGAGAATCTGAAATTAGATTCACAAACCGTTGAAAATATATTGAATGAAATGAATATAAAACAATCCAAATCAACGGAATATACAGAAGGGCATTTAAGTCATGCTGAAGAAGATGGAGGAGAATTAATTTCTTCTGAACCTGAAACCTTTATTTACCCAGAATGGGATTTTAGAGCTAGAGATTACAAACCAAACTGGTGTGTGATTAAACAAAAAACAATGCCAGAAGGAGACCCATCTTATTACTCTGAAATATTAAACGAATATTCCTCTCTGATGTACCAAATTAGAAGACAGTTTGAATTGATGACTCCAGAGTTATTTAAAAAAGAAAGAAAATTGCAAGATGGAGAGGAATTAGATATTGATGAAGTAATAGAAGCAATGATTGACATGAAAACTGGTGCAAGCCCCAGCGAAAAGCTATATTGGAGGCGCAATAAAGTTCAAAGAGAAGTAGCTGTAATTTTCCTATTAGACACAAGTGCGTCTACTGCAGAGGCTATAGATGAAAATAGCAAATTTGGGAATTCAAACACTCCACCAACTGACGCAGTCGAATATTTGAATTGGTTAAAAACGAAAAGAACTGACCAAACAAGGTTGAATTACAAAAGAATAATAGACGTTGAAAAAGAGTCAGTGGTTTTGTTAATCAATGCCCTTGAAGCAATAGGGGATATATATGGTATATATGGATTTTCTGGTTATGGCAGAGAAAATGTCGAATTCTATACCGTCAAAGACATTAACGAAAAATTGTCCGACAAAGTTAAAAGCCGTATAGATAAAATATCCCCATTACACGCTACTCGTATGGGACCGGCTATTAGGCACGCTACAACCAAACTCGCGGAACAAGATTCTAAAACAAAATTATTATTCCTTATCAGCGATGGTAGGCCTCAAGATAGAGGGTACAGTAGGGAAGGTGTCGAAAAAGAATATGCAGTTAACGACACCAAGATGGCTCTCGATGAAGCTAAAAGGAAAAATATCAATGCATTTTGTCTGACTGTAGATAAATCGGGGCATGATTATTTACAGGAAATGTGTCAAGACCTAAGTTACGAAGTTCTTGAAAACGTACATATGCTCCCACAAAGATTACTGTACTTATACAAAAAACTTACAATGTAAACTCATCAGTGATTATTATGGAAATGTTTTAAATGAAATATGGTATAGATGTTCCTAATTTTGAACCTTTTCACGACCCAAACGTAATTAAACAACTAGCCATTGAAGCAGAGCATCATGAGTGGGACGGGTTTTTTATTTGGGATCACATCTGGCTCGGTATGGACGTTCCCTTTGTTGATCCATGGATAGCCATGTCTGCGTTAGCTACAGTAACAGAATCAATCCGATTTGGAACAATGATTACACCTATACCAAGACGTAGACCATGGAAATTGGCTAGAGAAACAGTCTCACTTGATATTTTATCTAATGGCAGATTTATTCTAGGAGCGGGTTTGGGATGGCCTCCTGAAATAGAATTCGGCCCTTTTTCCGAAACTGTCGACAATGTGAAAAGAGGCGAAATGTTAGATGAAGGGCTTGATGTATTGACAGGCTTATGGAAAGGCAAACCATTTTCTTATAAAGGCAACCATTTTAATATAAATAAAGTTATATTTAAGCCAACTCCTATCCAAACACCCAGAATTCCTATTTGGATTGGAGGAATGTGGCCTAATAAAAAACCGTTTATACGTGCAAGCAAATGGGACGGGGTATTCCCCATAAGCAAATCAGAAAACCCTGTTTCCCCAGAAGAACTAAGAGAAGTTAAAAATTATATTTATCGGCAATCACCAAATAAACAACTTTATGATATCGTGGCAGCAGGGGTATCATACAAAAATGCAATTGGGCAAAATAATCTTTTAAAATCTTACAAAAATTCTGGCGCAACCTGGTGGATTGAAAGTCTTGAGCCATATAAAACTCCGGAGAAAGCTTTACAAGTTATTAAAAATGGACCTCCGCAAATATAAACAAATGACATCCTTATATACCAGATATTGTTTCTATCTCCTAAATTAATTGTAAGTCAAATTGGCACATATAAATTCGTTGACCCAAGTAGTCACCTT
>CAYRIG010000047.1:0-8633 GCA_964424315.1 uncultured Dehalococcoidia bacterium
GTTTGTGAAATCGTTCACGGATTTCTAGTAGAGATTTTTTGTCAGTTATAAGATTTCTATTAGTTACTTTTGCAACTGCTTCTCTGGTCAAATCATCCTTTGTTGGACCAATTCCTCCTCCTGTAAGCACTATATCTGACCTTGATAAAGCTAAATGAATGATGTCACACATACGTTCAAAATTATCACCAACGGTGGTTTTGTAAAAAAGGTTTATACCATTATTTGCTAACCGTTGGGCAATCCAAGAGGCATTTGTATCTACTATCTGACCTAAAAGCAACTCTGAACCTATCGAAATTATTTCCGCGTTCATCTTTAGTGACCTCCTGATATATATCCTATTCTAAAACTTTATAAAAAACATATTTTTGTGACTATTGACACTATAAGAACATTTGTTCTATTATAGAACAAATGTTCTTATAGTACCTGTAACTATTTATCAGTGTAAAAACTACAAAATTTTATGTTTCCTAATTATTTATCACCTTTTTTTTATTCAGATAATGAAGAAAAAAGATTTATGTATAGCAATTTTCAACAAAAAGTTGTGAATATTATAGTCAAAAGTTTGATCAATAAAAATCCTATGAATTTGACTGTAAGTGTTTCAAATTTATCTCAATTATATTCGATACAGGCTCAATTACGGTTGGCTGTAATCCTGTTATCTCGGCTGACTGGCGGAATATCTGCAACTATAACTCCGTCATTTAAGAAAACTACTTATCCAATTATGTTTTCATTAATAAATGGACTCCGAGAAGCAGGGTTAGAGAGTGAATCAAATTCAAAATATGGCTATACAGTTGAAGTTTCAAGAGCTGTGTATGCTTTTTTCAGTATGGATAAAATTTTATCATCTGATCGCTACAATCCGGATTTTTTTCTCGAAGTGTTCAATGCCCATATGATTTCTCCTGAATGTTATGAAAAATTTGAGTTTCTGTCTAATCCAAATAGTTCTCTGACTAGAGTGTTTTTTGGATTGGACGGCCATCATGATTCGTTATTTGAATTGGAAAAAACACATAATTTGAATGGAAGATTAGGTGGTGTTCATATACCAAATGCTGAATTAGATGAATTATGTGTGGCGTGAAAAAAATCATAAGGATACTGGAGGAGTTAACATGGTTATTTTAAATGAAACACTCAAACAAGTTCGATCTGATACTCTTCCGGAAAATACGCGCTATAAAGATGTTGGATGTGATCTGTCTCCATCCTGTTTAAAGTGCCATTTGCCTTTATGTAAGTATGATGACCCTGGATGGGTTAAGAGAGAAAAAAGAATAAGCCGCGATAAAAAAATTTACGATTTAAAAATGAAAGGGATGTTACTTGAAGATCTTTCAAAAAAGTTTAATGTTAGTAGTCGTACAGTGCATAGAATAATAAAACGAAAAGGTTACGCAACGGGCAAGTCTAAAAATAGCGAGAAGCCTATCCTTGCCTTATATGAGTTACCCAACATTATCTTTTATAACAATAGGGGGCGAGGTGAACCAATTAAAAAAAATGCTCCGAATTAGGCGTTATCCAGGTTTGCATGTTTTTGAAGTTCAACACTACCGTGGAACGATTCACCAGTTATTTGGTAGTAAGCTCTTTCAAGTATGTTTGTGGCTCTATCGGCCGTTCTTTCGACATTGTGGGATACCCACATTAAATAAATAGCACTTTCTGCGGTTTTTGAATCTTTTTTTACAATATTAACAAGCTCTCGTACTACCAACGAATGCAGTTTATCAACTTTATTATCTAGTTCATGAATGGTTGATGCTATCAGGCGAGCTTTTTCGGAATTTCGCTCCATAAAAACATTTATGCTAGTTTTTAACATTTTTACAGATAGGTCACCCATTTTTGGTATGTCTATGAGTTCTTTCAAAAGTGGTTCTGATCCCATCATGAGATTTATTTTAGCTATGCCTTCGGCGTAATCGCCCATCCTTTCCAACTCACTCGATATTTGCAATATAGTAATTATCCGCCTTAAATCACTGGCAATTGGTGCCTCTTTCCTAATAAGGTCTACGCATGCCAGTTCAATCTTAACTTCTCTTCCGTCTATTCTGTCATCGAGTTCTATAACCCGTTGAGATTGATCTAAGTCTCTTTCTTTCAGAGCCTTCAGAGAGCGTAATAAGGCGTCTTCCACCATTCCTGCCATTACAACAAGATCACTTTCTAGGTTTGATAATTCTCGGTCGAATTCTTCTCTTGCCATATTGAAATAAAAATCCTTTGAATTATATGTATTAAGCCACTAACCGATCCTGCCAGTTACATAAGCTTCTGTACGGGGATCTTTAGGATTATCGAACACTTGTTTATTTTCTCCATATTCTATTAAATGCCCTATTCGCTCTTCTCCAGCCATCATTACCAGAGCATAATCAGAGATTCTAGCAGCTTGTTGCATATTGTGTGTAACTATGATTATTGTAATATCTTTAGATAGTTCTTTGATTAAATTTTCTATCGATTGAGTAGAAATTGGATCAAGTGCGGAGGCTGGCTCATCCATTAAAATTACCTCAGGATTGACAGCTAATGCCCGAGCTATACACAACCTTTGTTGTTGACCTCCCGATATGCTCAATCCCGAATTATTGAGTCTGTCTTTAACTTCATCCCATAGGGCGGCTCTACGGAGTGATATTTCAACTATTTCATCTAAGTCGCCGTTAAATCCGTTTACTCTTGGACCAAATGCTATGTTGTCATAAATACTTTTCGGAAACGGATTTGGTTTTTGGAATACCATTCCGATCCGATATCGAATTTCAGTTGGATCTATATTTTCTTGGTAAATATCCTGTCCGTGAAAAATTACGTTACCTTTGACATTTGCTGAAGGTATAAGATCATTCATTCGGTTAATACATCTAATTAAAGTGCTTTTCCCACAACCCGAAGGACCAATCAACGCTATTACATTTTTTTCTGGGACTTGAAACGTAACGTTTTCAAGAGCAGTGATGTTACCATAATTTACGGAAATATTCTTAATATCAAGAATAGGTGATATCCCGTCAAATGTTAATATATTTTCCTGAGATACTTGTGATGAAATTTCAATATCTAAATTACTCATTCGTATTCCAATGTTTTAACCCATTATTTTATTTACCCAATGTTAACAATAGGTACAATAAAAAAAATATAAGCACTAAAGATATTTTTTGATTGAAAATGATAAAAGGTTCAAAATCTCGACGTACATTAAGTTATGAAGATAAACCTATCTCAATATTTGAACTATCATTATCAAATTTGGAATCTGTTTTGGTTGAAATTGGTCAACCAAAGTATAGAGCTAGACAAATATGGAGAGCTGTTTACGCCGAAGGTAGGTCATCTTTCGATGAAATGACAAACGTTAGTAAGCAATTGAAGAGTGTTCTTCCTAAAACAATCGCAATTGACTTACTGATTCCAAAACTGTATTCGACCTCTAAAGATCGATCAACTGACAAAGCTCTATTTCCCTTATCCGATGGTGAATTAATTGAAACCGTGTTAATGCGATATAATGCTGATGGTCATCGGCGTAGGCGAAAAACTGTTTGTATTTCTACTCAAGCTGGCTGTGCTTTGGGGTGTACGTTTTGTGCTACTGGGCAACAGGGTTTTAGTCGTAATCTTTCTGTTGGTGAAATTGTGAAGCAGGTGTTGTATATGGAAAAAGTGGCACGCCGGGAGGATATGCTTGACATTGAGAACGGGAATCGAACAATCGGTGAACTACAAGGTATAACTAATGTTGTTTTTATGGGTATGGGAGAGCCGCTGGCAAATTATGAGAACACTTTATCTGCCATAAAATTACTAAATGATCCGAAAGGTATAAATATTGGTGCTAGGCACATTACAATTTCGACGGTGGGATTAGTTCCACAAATTCTAAAACTAGCAAAAGAAAAAATTCAAATTAATTTAGCAATTTCTTTGCACGCTCCTGACGATATAACACGTAATAAGACCATGCCAATTAACAAACGTTATCCAATTGAACAGTTAGTTGATGCTTGTAAAAAATATGTTGAAATAACCGGGAGAAAAATATTTTTTGAGTATGTTTTGCTAAAAGGCCAAAATGATTCCATTGAACACGCAAAAAAACTCGCAAAGTTATTAAGTAAAATCATGTGCCAGGTAAATCTAATACCCGTAAATCCAACAAGCCAGAGTTCGTATCAACGTACGGATAAACCCACGATAGAGGCGTTTAAAGACAATTTAAAAACCATGGGCATACCTTCGACTGTTCGGGTGGAAAAAGGCATTGATATAAATGCTGGTTGCGGACAACTGAGAGCAAGGGTATTAAATAAATCCAATCCAGTACACTAATTGTGGAAAATTATTTAAAGTAACATCAAATTATGTTTAGTTCGAATCCTAAACTGGAGAAGAGATATGTCAAACGCTCAATGGCCTGAAGTTTATAAAAAATTGGGCGTAAGGCCCGTCATAAATGCACAAAGCTGGGTAACTGTATTAGGTGGATCATTAATGAGGCCAGAGGTTTTATCTGCAATGGAAGAAGCGTCGACTGTGTTTGTAGATATGATAGAACTAAATAAATCGGCAGGGCAGGTAATTGCGAGAGTTTGTAATTCTGAAGGTGGTCTAGTAACAAGTGGATGCTCAGCGGCCCAGGTACTCATGGTCGCTGCTTGTATGACAGGAAATGATGATTTAAAAGTAGAACAGTTACCTGATACAACCGGAATGAAAAATAATGTCATAATGTTTAAGGGTCATAGAAATCGTTATGATAAAGCTTTTCAAACCCCTGGAGCAACGATTGTAGAATTTGGAAATTCAACTGACGCATCTGATTACCAGCTTGAATCTGCGATAGATGGGAATACTTGTGCAGTGGCTTATGTTATCATGCCATTTTCTAAATCTGGCGTTGGTCTAAAAAAAACTATTGATATTGCCCATAAACACGGGGTACCAGTTATAGTTGACGCAGCGGCAGAAGTTCCTCCTCGTTCTAACCTTACAAAATTTATATCGATGGGAGCAGATATGGTTGCCTTTTCTGGAGGGAAGGGGATAGGTGGTCCGCAATCGACGGGGATATTGGCAGGCAAAAAAAACTATATTGACGCGGCTTTCAAAAATTCACTTAATTTACATAGTTCCATTGCTTGCATAGGTCGCCCTATGAAAGTTTCGAAAGAAAACATTATAGGATTGGTCACTGCTTTAGAACTATATATTGACTCGGACGAAGAATCTGTTTACAACTCATGGAGAAAAAAATCTGAATATGTTTTAGAAAAGCTTGGAGGTATCCCAAATCTACGCGTCGTAATTGAAGATACTCCGACAGACCGGCAGGGACCTCAACCAGTTATATATTTTGAAGAAGGCTGGAATGGTATGTCTCCTGTAGAGATTAGGAAAGAGATGTCACAGGGAGACCCTCCCATATTCCTAGGTATGGGTGGACTCGGAGATGAAATAAACATAGTGATGACCAACGTTATGGATGGAGAAGAAGTTATTATTGTTGAAAGATTAAACGAGATCCTCAAAAGTTAGATAGAAACGAATTGTGATGGTTACTGAATTGGTATTCCTTTCATCAGCTTTGCGTCGATCATCGAGTTCCATTCATCAAGAAAAATTTTATTCCACTCATCCGTTAAGTGGTTTTGCATCATATCGCGGAAAATTGGCCAAAAGACTATGATTCCATCAGATCCGTCTTTTAATGCCTGATAGGCTGTATCAACTGATCGAACCAAGGCGGCAGTTAGAAAAGGTCTATTTTCCCATCCATCGAATAATTGTTTACATTCACGGATTAACTTTGTCGGGTCCCCATTGACATCACGATATGGTTCACAAAATGGAAGTATATGGGTGGCTCCAGCCTGAGCTACAGCTACAGCTTGACTTAGTGTAAACACTGTCGTACAGAATGTAGGTATACCGGATTTTTTTAATTCAGAAAAAGCTTTGAGTGCGTAATTAGTAGCAGGGATTTTTAGTATTATTTGATCGGACATTTTCGTAAAAACTTCACCTACTTCTAATAATTCATCAGAAGTGTGACCATCAATTTCAACTGCTATTGGTTTGTCTGTAATATCTATGTACCGTTTGATGACTTCGGTTAATTGACCGTATTTTTTAACCATCTCGTTAAGAACGACTGTGTTTGTTACTATGCCAACTGAACCACTGTCTAACCAAGGCGCCAAATCATTTGGGTCACCTGCTATCCATATAGCAGGACCATGTAATTTAGATTTTGCCAAGTTGGGATTTGTAAACAATGGATTTACGGAATCGTTGTTTAAATCTTTCATTTCTTCCCCAATTGTTTTAAATAAATCTTTCTATACCATTACTTTGTATAACATTAATTCACTGGCATCTGCCAGCAACAGGCTGATACGTTGAAAGCAAATTATTCGGAATTCATGAAACTATTTAACTGTAAAACTCAGTTTAGTTTTTGTTAATCTTCAAGAGCATCAGATAATACTTCCGAAAAATATTTAGCTTTTCTATTTGTCCCGTCTTCTACCTGCTGTTTACACGATATGCCAGTTACGACTATGACAACATCTTTAGCAGCAGATCTTATAGCTGGAAATAATCTATCTTCTCCGATAGTCATGGAAATATCATAGTGTTCTTTTTCAAATCCAAAAGATCCCGCCATTCCACAACACCCGGCATCTATTAATTTTGGATCATATCCGGCAGGATAATTTAAAGTATTGAGAGCTGCTTCAGTTCCCACTAGGGCGCGTTCATGACAGTGAACATGGAGCATGATATCTAATTTTCGTTTTGTCCATTTAATTTGTTGAAGTCCATCGCCAGTTGTACTAGATATAATTTGTTGAATTAGGAAAGTATTTTGTGATACCTTTTTTGCCATTTGATTACCCTTCAATAAATCAGGATATTCATCTTGGATTGCCATAATGCAACTGGATTCGCAACCGACGATTTTTACACCTTTTTTTACATACTTATAAAGCAGTTCAACATTTGCTAATGCGTTAGTTTTAGCTTCATTTAATAGACCTTTTGAAATCATAGGTCTACCACAACATTTACGGTTAATGATTTTGACGCGAAATCCTAGTGCTTCAAGTAATTTTGTTGCTCCTATCCCCGATTCAGGATGATTGAAATTCATAAATGTATCATGAAATAAAATGATGTCTCCCCGTGAACCCGTGGTATTTGGTGTTCGACTATTGAACCAAGATTCAAAAGTTTGAGAAACCGCCCTTGGGGTTTTTCTTCGCTTATCAAGTCCTACCAAATAATCCAGTAAAAACCGTGCAGGTTGGGACCTAATAATGATATTAAAAATACCCGAAAATATGCCTGCTGATAATGAGTTGATTTTATGGACGTTAGCTATCATTTTTGATCTCAACGGTACTTTGTGACTAAGATAATAATTATGTAAGAATTCATATTTAATTTTTGCCATATCTACATTCGACGGGCATTCAGATTTGCATGATTTACATTCAAGACATAGGTCTAGTACCTTGTACATTCGTTCTGAGGAGAATTCGTTAAACGGTAAGGAACCGGAAATTGCAGCTCTTAATGCGTTCGCTCTGCCTCTTGTTGAGTGTTCCTCTTCGAGAGTGGCTTGATACGATGGGCACATAGCGCCTGCTTTAACTTTCCGGCATGCTCCGACTCCGTTGCATTTTTCCAAAGCTCCCGCAAACCCATTTTCTTGCGTCCAATCAAATATTTCTTCAAAAGTTGTAGTTTTGTATTTTTGCCCGTAACGAAGGTTTTCGGTCATAGGAGGGGTATCAAAAATCTTTCCCGGATTCATTATTCCCAAAGGATCAAAAGTGTCTTTAATTTCTCTAAAATGACCAATTAGTTTTTCACCAAACAATTTTTTTGCCCATGCACCTCTAACTATGCCATCCCCATGTTCTCCACTGTAAGCGCCACCGAACTCAAGTACCAAATCAGAAACCTCATTTGCTATCTGATACATCCGGTCTATGCCTTCTTTCGTTTTTACGTTGACTACTGGCCTAATATGCAGGCAACCGACTGAAGCATGTCCGTAATATCCTGCTTCCGTTCCATTTGATTTAACAATTTCGTCAAACCGTTTTACATATTCCGGTAATTTTTCTGGAGCAACAGCTGTATCTTCTACAAAAGGGAGTGGTTTTGCATCACCCGGAATATTCATCATTAACCCCAATCCAGCTTGCCGCATGTTCCACACTTTTTGTTGATCAGAAGTTTTTAATAGTCTCGTAACAGCATATGAAAGATTCAATCTTTGAATTCGATTCTCTAAAGCGTTTAATTTGGATAGAATTTCAGTCTTGGTTTCAGCGTTCGTTTCAACAACAAGTATGTCTGTTGGGTTTCCCTGTAAAAAGGTTAAATTTTTTGAGAATCCAAGAGATTGGCGTGCCTGTTGTATTATCATGTGCCCGATGTGTTCCACGGCCGCTGGATTTTCCCTTAATATTTCTACAGACGCTTCCATAGATTTGTATATATTATAGAAATTAAATATTGAAAACGCATTAAATTTTGGAATTGTTTATAGGTTTAATTTTTGTTATTAAACCGAAGCTAAAGTA